>CAXGTB010000007.1:0-17107 GCA_964012565.1 uncultured euryarchaeote
AGCATAATAGAAGTTGATTCTGCCTTAGTTGCTACTGAGTTAAGAGCAAAATGGGGGGTTCAGTGATGCAACCTGCAAGAAGAGCTAGAAGACAACCAGCATGGCATATGCTCGCCGCAGAATTTGGCGAATCCACACTTAGCCAGCAAGGCTCTGGTGAATTTGATCCATTGTTTGTAATATCAAAACTGGGTGCTAAAGTCAATAGAGTAATTGTCGCAGGTATGCTAGAGAGATTAGATCCACGTGAAACCTCCAATGGTTCCACGCTCTGGCAAGGGCAGTTGAGAGATCCATCTGGGCTTCATTTCTTCTCCGTAGGAGATTATGCTCAAGAATCAATGCGAGAATTGACTATTCAGCTTTCATCTAGATTAGAAGATGGCGAATCAATTATGTTAATGATGACTGCCAAGGCTAGATATTTCCAAAATGAAGAGGGTTCAGTATACACTAGCCTTCGTCCAGAAGAGGCTGCTGTAATTTCACGTGAAGTTTATCGAAATTGGTTAGTTAAGGCTTCAGAAGGGATGCTTGAGCGAATCGATTTCCAAGAGAAGTCCAATTCTTTAGAAAAGAGCAATGAGGCTTTCGCTGCAGGCGGGATTCCAAATTACTTGCTTGAGGGATTGATTCTAGCAAACGAACACTATGGTGATTTTGATTCAGAATCATACCGATTGAACATAATGAATGCCTTGGATATTGCGGAGGGCAAAGTGCCTTCATTCACTTCTAGTGCACCACCAACTCCTCAATCTAGCCTTGAAGTTTCAAATGAAGAAGAACCTAAGGATGACGCTACGTCTGGTGATGGAGTGGATTTGAAACAGGTTTTGTTGGATTTAATTGCTAGATTAGATAATGGTGAAGGAGTTGATTTCGACACACTGCTTTCGAATGCAGCGGCAAGAGGTCATGATCGTGATTCATCAGAAGCGTCTCTAGACGAATTAACTGAGGATGGTACTGTTCATGAGCCAAGATTCGGTTGGTTTAAGATTACAAACTAATAGAAAACTCCAACAGGTTCAAGTTCCAATCGCGTCCTCACAGGTTTACAGGTGAGGGTATGGCAGGAACAGATTTCTTTATTCGCCCGGCTAGCGGTACATCAAGTTCTGATTGGTTAAGGTTACCAAATGCGGACATTAGCGTTGCTATTTCTAGAAGAATAACAAGAACAGTGCTTCACGGCGGTGAAGGTGATGATTTGGTAGACGAGGGTGCTGAATCTGCAATATACACTGTACGTGGCGAGATGGATTTTGAAGATTACAAGAAAATCCTCAAGATGTTCAGAAGTGGACAACCTTACATCCACGACCCTTTCGAGGAAAGAGATGTCAAATGTGTATTCGGAAAAATCGAATATGATGGCTCAGAAAAATTATATTCATTTGAGTTAATTGAAGATATAAGATGAGGTGAATAAATGCGTTCTCTAGATGAATCTCGAGAGGTACTGTATGTAATCAGGACCTTGGATGTACTCATGGGGTCTGGTGTCGGTCTAGAAGCAGCAATCCATTCAATATCTCAAGGCGGATATGGTATTATTTCCAAAGATTTTTCAAATTTGATGGAAAACATCAACAAAGGTAAGCCGTTAGAAAGAGAACTTAGAGCACTTCTAAAGAAAGCTGAAACTGATGGCTACAAAAGAGTGATCAACACTATGCTCAACAACGTAACTCAAAACACCGACATCATCGAAACATTGCGAAAGCAAGGTGAAAGGATGGAAGAATCTCGAACAGAGAGCGTAAAAGAATACATCGAAGAGTTGGGAGGAGTTCCTGAAACTTTACTTTCGATAGGAATGATTGGACCAATTATTCTCTCGATATTAGGAATTGCTCCACAACTTATGGAAGATGCTGAGGAATTATTTGGTCCGATGGACCAAGGAATGATAATGAGTATCGTTAATGTTGGATTAATGTTAACTTTGTTAGGTATGGCAATGATTGGACTGAAAGCACATACCAAGGACCCGGGGTTGTGATTTATGATATTTGGAATCCTGGAAATATTCAGAAATGAACCATTTCTACTATTCATCATCACTTTAGGTGTAGCATGTTCAATCGGTGGGATACCACCAATTATCGAGAGAAATAGACGCAGGGGGATTGAAAATGATCTACCTGCAATGCTTGAGGCATTATCTGATTCTTTAGGTGCAGGATTAGGTTTGCAGCAGGCAATGATGGCCGAAGCAGACAGGAACACTGGTACCTTAGGTAAACTGTTGAGAGAGACTTTAGCTGACGCACATTCATCGTCCTTTGATGCCGCTCTTGCGAATTTTGCAACAAAGTCTCGTTCATCTCAAGTCCAGAGGGTAATGCACCTTATGTCTACTGCTATAGAACAAGACGCTCCGCTGCAGAATATCTTAGCTGATATGTCAAGAGATTACGAGAGGCTAAATGATTTAATGAATCGAAGAGAGTCTGATTTAATGGGTCGTTCAATTCTAATCATCATGTTTGTATCAATTGGTTTACCATTCTTGATTGCATTTATTGTTGGTCTCTTCGCACCAAGGGAACAAGGGTTCCAACTTGAATCATTCAATTCATCTTTCACATTATTCTTTGGAGCAGCATCGTTTGTTGCTATATCGGTAAGTGGGAGAATGCTTGGAAGAATGCGTTCAGCCTTGTGGTGGGCGCCATTATGGATGGCGGTATCGATGTCAATATACCACGTAGGTGTCTTTGTTATTGGAGGTTAGATTATGGAAAAAATATTGGAGCAATATGGAAGAGTTACTGTTTACATGGAAGGTAATCATCCCTCGCCAATGTATCATGTGGATGGCGGAGTAGAACCCAACCCCTATGGCAATCTTGCGGTTTTGTTAGAAGATGATAACTTAGAAGAAGTGATGTACAACGGTGGAGCGCAATGTGTGAAAGTAGCACACAGAGATCATGGAATGTGCAGGACCAATGTATGGGTTGACGACCAATCTGGTTTAGAAATTGCAAAAAACATCGCAGCATTTACTTCAGTACCATTGGGTGATGGGCCAGGGATGGTGCCAATTTTTGATGGTAGACTACCGGATGGTAGCCGTGTCAATGGAACGATACCGCCAGTTTCTCCGGATGGGCCAACGCTAACAATCCGTAAATTCCGTGAAGATCCTCTTACAATGATTGATTTGATTAAATTTGGAACAGTAAATATACGCTTGGCAGCAATGATGTGGGTCTGGATTGAAGGGCTAGACAGTAGACCTGCTAATTTCGTAATCGCTGGTGGTACAGGTTCTGGAAAAACAACAACCTTGAATTGCTTAGGAATGTATATTCCGTGGCATAAGAGATTGCTAACTGTAGAAGATACTGCTGAATTGCAAGTATACCACGACCACTGGTTGCGAATGGAGACAAGAAGAGAGAGGCCTGATGGAACTCCAGAGGTAGACATGAATGATTGTCTAAAATCAAGCCTTAGAATGCGTCCAGACAGAATTATTGTGGGGGAAGTACGTTCTAGTGAAGCGGCAACACTGCTAACTGCAATGAATACCGGTCACGATGGTTCATTCGGTTCACTTCACGCAAATACTGCAATGGAGACAATAACTAGGATGATTAATCCTCCAATGAATGTACCTCCAATCATGCTAACAGGTTTAGATTTGATAATCATACAAGCTCGCCTATATGTCAATGGAAAAACAGCAAGAAAAATCACTGAAGTTGCTGAAGTTGCTGGTATGGAAGGAGACAAACCTAGATTGAATGCAATTTGGAAGTATAATGCGGCTACAGAGACCATTGAGGAAACAGGAATTCCATCAAAGATGCGTGAAACAATTTGTACAGCAGCAGGGATTACTCCTGCTCAGTTCGAACAGCATGTTCGTCAAAGAGAACAGATACTTGCAGATCTATTAAATCGCGATATTAGAGATATAGAGACAGTCACAAAAGTAATCCAAGGATTCTATGCTTCACGTTAATCGTGAGACAATTTTAGCCTGGCTAGGAGATCATCTACTCCGTCAATTCTCTTGCGCATCGAGTTTACTCTTTCTGATGCATCTGCAACAGATTCTGCTAGATCTAACTCTTGGTGATGTTCTTCTTCATTAACAGGTGATTTGAATTGCTGAGCAAGTCTCTTCAGGTCAGTGATTATTGAATCTACTTCAGTGTCACTAACTTTGATTCCCGGGGCCAAGCGTGGTATTTCACTTGGAGCGATGTGGCCCATTTCTGCTCCAACAATTCCAGCAGCAGCAACGACTCTTGGACGTAATTCTGGATTATTGACGTTGTAACCCTTCTTCTCTAGGAATCTGATGACCAATGCTTGTTGCGCTTCGCCGTATGATCCTCCAGATTTTTCAAGAATAGTTTCTACCAATTGCTCAAATCCGTCAATGTTTCTTTCCAGTCTATCCAGTGTTATTCTGTCATTTTGCGTTAAGTGAACTGCGCCATGCTGTAGTAATCTGATTACTCTAGTTCTACGAGAATTTTTCGGATCTGTTGATGCAATTTCTTCATCTAGTGAAACTTGTAAATCGAATAGAGCGTGTAATCTTCCTGATATTGCAGGCAATCTCAAGTCTAATTGCATGCTTCTTGCTTTTTCCTCAAACGCCATTCTAGCTTTTATCATTTCACCCTGATGTTCAGCAATTATTTCTGGCAAAGCGCTTCTAAGTATGCTTCTTGCATCCTCAAACTTCCTTAGTGATTCTCTTTCTCTCCAAGAATTTGGCATAGAATGCATAGCATCTTTCTCTGCTTTTGCAGTATTGTCCAAGGATAATAATCTATTTTTCACAAAATCTCTAGAACTATTGTCGGATAAATTGAATCCATATTGGGATAGGCTGGAAATAAATGCGTCGACATCATCAATATCACTCACTGAACCAACCAACAAGAAGTCTCTGCACAATGCATCGATTTCTGCAGTTCTATCTTCCAATTCCATCACATTGGTAGTTAATTCAACAGTTGGAGCAATTGTTACAGCCTCGACTACTGGTTGTGTATTAATTTCAATAATTTCAACCTCATCTTGCTCCTCAACTACCACCTCAGACATTTCTGGAAGTGGTATTTGTACGACAGGAATTGGTGTCAAAACTTCTGGAAGTGGTATTTGTACAACTGGAATTGGAGCCAATAATGGCTTCGGAGTGATTCGTTCTTCTCCAGGAGAAGGAATATCGATTACCTTAGGTGGGCCACGTGGTCTTCGCAAGCTCTTTTTGATAGCGCCCCAGGCACCAGATTGTGATGTTAAAACCCCAGCCACTCGCATCAACAAGGCCTGCTTCGCTCCAGATCTTGGCAAATCAAGTTTAGAGCATAACTCGTGTAATTGATCTCGAGATAATGTATCCAACTTTTCTGGAGTTAGTTGTTTTGCATCATGATTTAGGTGTAAAAACAATCTTTGCCTTCTCTCTCTTATCGATCCAGATTTCTTAACTCCAAAGACTGCTAAAACATCTCCTAGCTGGTTATTTAGAATTGATGAAATACCTTCAGCAGAAAAATCCCACTCATCTAGTACCAGGTCTGCAATAAGCTTCGCTCGCAAAACTTCCACTGAGCCATTTTTTGAGATCCCATGCTGAGCACAGATCTCCTTCAGACGGTCTAGTCTGGCCTGATGTAGTTCAGAAAGTAGGGCTTGTTTGTCACCCATTTGCATACCTCTGAAAATCTCTCCACTCCTCTCCATATTTGAGGTTACACCTCATAGAGGTGCCAAAAATAGTGATTAGGAGGGTGAAAACTTGTTCTGGAGATTACTAATTTCTCAAACCATTTCAAAGCAACACCTTCAAACGGTTTCAACACCGGGAGTATTTGAGGACGGAAGATGGGGCGCTATGAAAGGGCTGCCAAGAACTCTCTGAAAGAGGCCACTGCTTTGGCATCTGGAATCATAGAATCTGTCAGACACGACCTTCGTCGAGAAGAAGTTAGACTCGAAGAAGAAATGACTGATAGGGTGCAATCAATTCAAGCAATCCTAAACGAAGTTGCCAGTATACAAGATGCAATAATTGCAGGCTCGTCTGAACTAAAGCGTGAATTAGAGAAATCCAAGAAAAAATTAGTCAAGTATGGCGATAGGGAATTGATGATTACTCAAATAATTGGGGCTGCAACTCGCTTGGGTGAATTAAGAACACTCCACATCGATGCAGTTGACCGGATTCAGGGTGCACTTGCACGACCTCCATCTGCTGTTGATATTATTGAGAGAATGACCAAAGATTTGCTAAAGTTATCTGGGTCTTGGGAATCCTCAGCAAGAGTAGTAGATGAGGCCATTTCAGATGTGGTTGATGCCAATGCACCCGTTGAATTGATGGAACTTCATAGGGAAATTAGTGACAATGGCTATGATTTGATTCTAGCGGGAGATGATAGATCTCCGGAAAATATTGAGAAGTGTCGAGCCAAAATCAGAGAGATGTCTGGTGACGAAACAATTTGATTAATTGTGGTCATTATCCTTGAACATTGGCGAATATATTCTATCCTCTGATATTCGTTTTTCAGATACTAGTTTGTCGATATACTCATCCATCAATTCTTTCATACGACCACGCTTTTCTTCTTCAGGAACTTCTCTTGCTATTTTCAAAACATGATGCCAGTTTACGAGTAAGGTTTGGATTCCAGAGTGACTTTCATCGATTGGGAAAATTCTCTCGACACTGGTAGTCACTGTACCATCTTTGCTAATAGTTTCAAGAATAACGTCTATTCTCGGATCTGAATCTTTTGGACCTTGGTGTGTATCCCCGCCCGTGAAAGTTTTCCATTCTTTAAGTGGATTTTCAAAGCCTAGAGATTTTCCTCTATTTCCTACATCTTGCAAAATAGTGCGAACTTTCCTTTGTTCAATTACTAATGCGATTTTATCCTTTAGATTGTCTTCAATACTATCTAAAACGGTCAATTCGAGTCTAAACGATAGTGCTGCACCAACATCGATAACTTTCGAAAATCTTGAAGCTGGAAAATCCTTGCGTGTGAGTAAGACAGTGTAACCTTCCAAAGGAACTGGGATGAATCTCGCTCTAGAATCATCTTGCCTTTGCATTCCTAAAGTATGTCTCCTCGGTTTTGATGATAGTGAAGAATGCAATGATCTTGTTGTTATGAAACCGTCGATTTTCTCTTCGACACGGAGATTTTCAAGCCATTCAACTCTCTCGAACTGGTCATCTGGTAATCCTTCCATTTCGCTTGCAAGTTTGACTACAATGTCGCCGCGTGAACGGTGTAATTGACGCTTTATGATCTCACAATCTGCAACAATAATACCTTTCTTCGGGATATATTCCGGTTTGTCTTCTCCTACCAATACTCTGGTTGGTTCCCTTCTTGGCAAAACCAATGAAGTCGAAAGCTCTCTATTTCGATTCTTGGACCACCATTCTCCAGAAACTGGAACAATATCGCCGTGTCCATCTAGTAACAGTTCAATCGCAGTTTCAATATGAGGTACATTTTTTGCGACTAAATTCAGACCATCTGGTGAACTATCAATGAATTTTTGCGCATGAGTGCTGACACCATCCCCGGTTTCGGGAGTTAGTAAAATTTCAAAGCGGTCATCTCCACTCATTCAATCGCCTCGGCCAGCATCGCCAGCAATCTATGGGCGTCAGCCACTCGTTAAGAAGGCGACCCTTGTGGGAGAGGCTATGGAGGACAATGATGCGTTGGATAGAATCGAATCGATTCGAGATTTAGTTAATGCGAATCTAGAAGCAATCATTGCTGAGCAGTCTTCTGAATTTGGCCAGGTGGCAGAAGTATCTGGACAGGTAGTTCTCGCTGGTGGAAAAAGAATCAGACCAATTATGGTGATGCTTGCCTACGAGATTGCGGGCGGTGAAGATTTAGATGAAATCATTCCGTTTGCGATGTCAAATGAATTCATTCACACTGCAAGTTTGGTTCATGATGACATCAACGATGAGTCACCAACTCGAAGAGGTAATGATACAATTCATTCCAAATATGGACAAGCAAAAGCAATAATTGCAGGAGATTGGTTATTCTCACAAGGCTTTGGCCTTGGTGGAAGATATGACAAAGAAGTCGTCGATGTTATGGCTCATTATTGCTCTAGGTTGGCAAGTGCAGAGTTTACTCAAATCGATCACATACTAGACTTGTCAACGTCACCAGAGGATTATCTGGAAATTGTTAGCGGCAAAACAGCAGGACCATTTGCAGCGGGATGTAAAGGAGCTGCGTTAATTGCCAAAGCAAGCCAAGAGGCTTGTCAGAAGTTATTTGATTTCGGAATGCAAATCGGAATCGCATTCCAACTAGTCGACGACTTGCTTGATATTCGTGGGGATGAGCGAATGGGCAAGCCAAGAGGATCTGATGTCTACGAGGGGAAGATGACCTTGCCAATCATTCATGCTCTGACCATCCTTCATGGTCAACAAAGAGTTAGATTTGCAGAGATAATTCACAATTTTGAAGACTCGTTATTCGACGAACTCATTTCACTGCTAAATTTCGGTGATAGTCTGAATTACACTGAAATCTTGATTCAAAACCATTTGGAAAGAGCAATTGAAAACTTGGAATTTTTCCCAGACTCTGATGCAAAGCAATTGCTTAAACATCTAGTCGACATGGTTCAGAATCGTCACAAGTGAGGTCTAGTGTTGCCGCAAAAATTCGATAGAGAAGTAATCGTAATCGGTGGAGGTCCAGCCGGTAGTACCGTGGCTAGGTATGCTGCCGAGGGCGGTGCTGATGTATTGGTAATCGATGGCAGAGACCCTATTGGTACTCCTCTTCAATGTGGTGAATTGGTTCCCTCTAATGATGAAATGAGACGTCTATGTCCTGATGTTCCAGATATGGATGATTTGTTCCAAACTCCCGACTCTGCAATTTCTCGTCATTCTAAGAAAATGCACTTGGTTCCTCCTTCTGGAAAACCTTTGAAATACGATTTTGATGGATATGTCTTGAACAGAGTTGCCCATGATGAGTTTTTGGTAGAATTAGCAAAAAAATCGGGAGCAGAATTCCGAATTGATTCTCGTGTTGACAAGGTGGTAGGCAACACTGTTCATCTTAGGAATGGTGATGAGTATACTGCTAAGGTAATCGTGGATGCAGGTGGCCATAATGGCCCAATTAGACGAGATTATTGGAATGAAAAGTCAACAAAAATACCTGTTAAATTCGTTTTGATGGAAGGAGATTTTGGAGAAGCAGTAGAACTTCATTTTGGATCTATGGCTCCAGGTGGTTATGCTTGGATGTTCCCAAAGGCAAGCGGAGCAAATATTGGATTAGGAATACAAAGGAGCTTCGCAAAAGGTCGTAATTTGAATGAATATACTGATGAATTTGTTTCAAAGTATGAGGGTGAAATCACATTCAATGGCGCAGGTTCACTTCCAATGTCGGGCACAATTAAAAAATTCGTCAAAGGCAATTATGTCCTAGTTGGTGATGCAGCAGGAATGGTTCTGCCATCAAACGGCGCAGGTATAACAATCGCAATGATTGGAGGAAGAATTGCTGGCCAAGTAGTTGCTGAGCATCTAAAAAACGGATTAGCACTTGAAGAATATGAAAAAATTTGGAAGAAACAAATGGGTAAAGTAATGCGCAATTCAAAGCGTTCCTTCAAGATGGGAAGTCTACTTTTCCGTCTGCCTGATTGGATATTGAACCTCATGTTCAATCGACTTACAAAAGGAATAATTTGGCGTGCTGTAACTTGCCGTCGTATGTTTTGGCTAGTCTAAACTAACCTTGCTCCAAATAAATGCCAATCAGGCATAAATAAGCGGTTGTTTCAAGTGATTTGCATGCTAGGGTCTGACATGCACAAGGATGATGAGGCAGTTAGCCCAGTCATCGCTACTGTGCTTCTTCTTGCGATTACCGTGTTACTTACGAGTATGGTTTTCGTGATGATGTCCAGTACATTGGACAACGTCGAAAAGGCAGACCCAAAGGCATCCGTGTCGGTAAGAGCACTTTCAAACGGTTATCATGTTATCTCGATAACAAGTATAGACCAATCTTTAGATCCATCCAAAGTTGAATGGTCAATAATTAACCAAACCGGACAGAGTGTGAAGGAATACGCAGGATTTGTAGATGACTCAGATGTATATGGAACCGTAGGTTCAAACATTTCTTTCCATGACCGAGATGCTGGGTGGTCCGTTACTAAGGGCGATTATTTCGTAGTCAACTGTGAGGAGTTGAAATGTAACTCTGGAGATCATTTATTCCAGTTAGTTGACAGAGGAAGTAACACAATTTTAGCAACGATCAAACTTCCAGCATCAAATTAGCCACCGATGAATGACATCTCCACCTTTGGCTTCACATTTTCTCCACGGTTTTGAGAGTAAGCATCATCTCTTTTCGACCAAATACTGCGCACAGCCTCTGCAATTTGTTCTCTATTAGCACCCATCCTGAGTAGTGATTTCAAATCATTACCTTTAGATGCGAACAGGCACGTGTACATCGAACCATCAGCACTTATCCTAGCACGATTACAATCTCCACAAAACGGCTTGGAAACACTTTCTATGAATCCAAATTCTTGACTTCCCCGAACATATCGGTTCGCAACCTCTCCACGATGATTTGCAGCAACTGGAACAAGGCTATCTAGCATATTTCTCATCATTTCACCTGTGATCACATCTTCATTATTCCAAGAATTTGTTTCTCCAACATCCATGAATTCGATATATCTGACAATGACATCAGTGCCCACAAATCTCTCAGCCACTTTTTCTACCGAATGTTCATTGTATCCTGCACGGATTACAGTGTTCACTTTCACTGTTAGCCCTGCCATTCTTGCTGCTTCTATTCCACGCAAAACGGTTTCTGGAGTTTCATTAGTATCACCCATCGCTTGGAATGTTTCCGTATCGAGGGCATCGAGAGATACAGTTACCCTGTTTAGGCCAGAATCAGCTAACTCTTGTGCAAATTTCTCTAGCAAGATTCCATTGGTAGTCATTGCGATATCCAGTTCTTTTGGAAGCATCTTGATGAAAGAACAAACATCTCTACGCAGTAATGGTTCTCCTCCAGTTAGTCTCACCTTTGTAAGCCCTAAAGGTACCAATGATTCTACAATCAATGCCAATTCCTCATATGACAGAATTTCTTTTTTTGCGAGAAACTTGTGTTCATCGAAGTGTTCTCTAGGCATGCAATATCTGCATCGCATATTGCACCTGTCTGTCAGCGAGATCCTTAGGTCACGTAAAGGTCGATTACGAGCATCGGTGACCATAAATCACCCTAGGCATAACACGCACTTCAACATGTGCATTGGATGGCTTCATGTTGTATGGCCTAGTGGGCTAATTTATGGGAGCAAGTTACACTGAGGGGGGAGTCGGTGATGATTCAGTTATTGTTATTCGACCAAGTAAACTCTCAGGTAGCCTGAAATTACCTCCTTCGAAAAGCCACGCAATGCGTTGGCTTACTCTTGCAAGTATGGATGAAGTACCAACTCGAATCGAAATGTGGGAGATTGGAGAGGACGTGAAGGCACTTATCGATTGCCTTGCAGCTATGGGTATAGAATGGGATGGCAAGATTCTCAAAGGTGGAGAACTGAAAAAACCTGACTCATTTTTGGATTGCAAAAATAGTGGTACAGCCATGAGGTTTTTGATTGCTCAGGCAGCGACCTGTGAGTTTCCAATAACACTAGATGGTGATGCAAGCCTACGTGCAAGGAGTTCCTTACAACTTGTTGAATCCCTTGGAGTCGAGTATTCAAAAGAATACGAAAACCAGGAGTATCCCCTATGTTTGCTCGGTCCTGTGACAGAAGAAAAAATCGAGATAGATGTTTCAAAAACCTCGCAATTCCATTCAGCAATTTTACTAATTGCTCCGAGGTGTCAAGGATTTGATTTAGTGACAATTGGAGACGCAGTTTCTCGAAAACACTCTGCTCTCACATGGGATTTGTGTAAATTAACTGGAGCGGTTCACCCAGGAAGGCCATGGGTTGTATCTTGCCCAGATGTGACCGTTCCCGCAGATGCTTCTATGATGGCATTTGCAAAATTATCCGGACTCGAAGTAGATAATGCACCACCTGAATCAGATTTGATTGGACATGATCTTGAACAAAACGAAATACGTGATTCAAACGATCTCATCAGTCCAATGGCTGCCTGGTTAGCTTTAGGAGATGGCGGGAAGATTACTGGTGCAGGACATGCTGCATACAAGGAGTCCAATCGAATAACTAAAACTGTGGAAATCCTTTCGAGATTTGGACTAGAATCTAGTGCTAATCAAGATGGCCTTACAATCCCGGGAGGGCAGATTCCTAGGACACCACAGGGAATTGTTGAGACGCATGATGACCATCGTCTACAAATGACCGCAATCATACTCGCATCCATTTGTGGAGGAACAATTCGCTCCTCCAATCTTCACAAAGTTGCTTGGCCATCATTCCTTGACCAATTAGTCAGGTGTGGCTTGATAATCGAGAATTAGCCATGTCGGCCAAAATGATGGTCTAAAGAATTCAACGGAATACGCATAGCAGTTGGTCTTCCGTGGACGCATGCCCAAGGATTAGGAATTCTTCTCATGTCGTCCAGTAGTCTTCTCATCTGAGAGAGATTCAACTTGTCATTAGCTTTCACAGCACCTCTACAGGCATTCAAGAATGCAAGGTGATCCTTTCTTTGTTCAATAGTCTCAATCGGGGCACCATCTTCAGACATATCTAGCAAGATGTCATGGATGAAAGGCTCTAATTCACTAGCACATAATAGAGCAGGGGCACTAGTTATAGAATATCCAGAGGCCTTATTTTCAATGATGAAACCAATTTTTGTTAAATCATCAATTCTTGCCTCAAGTCTTGCAATTTGTCTTGCATCTAAATCCAAAGGCACAGGGGTGATTCTCTCTTGAGCTTGCCAAAGACTTTCATCATGTCTAAGGCGCTCGTATCGTACCCTTTCGTGCAATGCATGTTGGTCAATTAGTAGCAATTCTTCACCGGCTTGAACTAGAATATAGGAATCAGCAAACTGTGCAAGTGGTTCCATTTCTGGTAGATCATTAATTACCGGACCTAATGGTTCAGTACCATCGATATCTTCTGCATCATGTCCTGCATGTCGATGTAATTCTCTCTCGCCTAGTGAAAGAGCAGGTGCTATTGCTTCAACACCAGTGATGGTGGTTTGGGATGATTCAGATTTTGAGATTGGTCGTGGCTTCTCTTTTTGTTTGATTTCTAGAGGTTTTTCTCCAGCAAGGGATATCTGAGCGGTTTGAGCCCAGGCCGGTTTCTCAATAGTTCGTTTCTCTTCTGTTTGTGGTGCTAAGGAGACAATCCCAGTAATTCTTCCACTAGATTCTGGTTCTGTAGGAGTCGATTCTAGAGTATGTGCTATTGATCTCTCCAGTCTTTCAAGCACTCTCCATGAATTGCGAAGTCTTACCTCTCTTTTGGTAGGATGCACATTTACATCTACCTCATCGTTTGGTAAATCTAGCATCAAAACTGCTACTGGATGCCTACCCTGCATGAGTCTAGTTCTATATCCTCTACGAATAGATTGGAGGAATGGTTGGGCAGCCACAGGTCTTCCATTGATTAGGACGTGGATATCATCCCCTTTCCCACGGGTAATATCGGGGGTAGAAATCCAACCTGACCAGACCTCCTCGCCTGGTGCATCAATATCGTTGGGTGGTTGAGAAATTTCTATCATTTTCCCAGCCTGTCTACCAAGTACATCATACAGGCGATCTTCCATCTCTTCTACAGCAGGTACTTCGAGTATTGTTTTGTCATCACTTGATAATCGGAAAGCAACCTCTGGGTGACTTATTGCATGTGATACTACAACATCTACAATTTTACTAGTTTCAGTTGCAGGTCGTCTTTGGAAAGCAAGTCTTGCTGGTTGATTGACGAATATGTTTGAAACTTCAATGACGGTTCCTTCTGCGATTCCTATCGGAGTTACTTCGCCTTTGTTTCCATTATCCATCACTATGCAACGGCCCTCAGTTTGTGATGGCCTGCTAGAAATTGTTAGTTTACTTACAACTCCTATGCTAGCGAGCGCCTCGCCTCTAAATCCTAGAGTTCCAATTGAAGCAAGGTCTTCTTCGGTGGCTAGTTTGCTCGTTGCATGCCTATCTAATGAAAGAGGTAAGTCACTTTCATGAATTCCTGATCCGTTATCTGTGATTCGAATTAAGTCGAATCCTCCTCTTTCGACTTCAACCGTAATTCTGGTTGACCCGGCATCTATTGAATTCTCGACCAATTCTTTGACAACTTGTGCAGGCCTTTCTACGACTTCACCAGCCGCTATGTGTCCTATTGTTCTATCATCGAGTTGTTTGATTCTTGATGGCTGATTCATTTCTCTTCCTCCATAATCCTCAACAATTGATAGATTGCGTCATGAGCTTGTCTTGGGCTCATCGCGTCTGGATCTATACTAGATATCGCTTGTTTAAGCGCCTCACCTAGCGCATCTTTTTCGATTCTGATTTGTGGTTGACCAACGAATCCTAGCAAGGAAGATTGTCCTGCACTACGGGCAGTAGGTGCACCTTTTTCTCCTGCTTTTGCACCATCTGCTTGTCTTTCCAAAAAGCCAAGCAAATCATTCGATCTTTCAACTACATGTCTTGGTAAACCTGCCAAAGCAGCGACTTGGATTCCATATGAATCATCACATGGTCCATCTGCAACAGTGTGCAAAAATTTCAGTTCACCATCAGATTCAGCAACTTGAACATGGACATTCACCAATCCCTCTGCTTCCCCTTCTAGGCCGATTAGTTGATGATAATGAGTTGCGAAGAGCGTTCTTGCTTGAACTCGTCGACAAATGTCTTCGGTTACAGACCAAGCAATAGATAGTCCATCGAACGTTGAAGTACCTCTGCCGATCTCATCTAAAAGAATCAAAGATTTACCAGTGGCTCTCTTCAGTATGTGGGCAACTTCCATCATTTCCATCATGAATGTTGAGCGTCCACGTCTAATATCATCCGATGCTCCGACTCTTGTGAAAATTCTATCCACAAGTCCAACTTGGGCACTGCTTGCAGGTACGAAAGAACCCGCCTGTGCTAAAATTGAAAGCAATGCTGCACAACGAAGGTGAGTAGATTTACCACCCATATTTGGCCCTGTAATTAACAAGAATTTCCTCTTCTTATCGAATTTGATATCATTTGGTACGAACCCACTTTGTAATTCAAGAACTGGGTGTCGAAGTTGTTTTGCCACCAATCGGTCATCATCATGGATATCTGGTCTTGTCCAGGATCGATTTCTAGCAACTTTAGCAAAACACTGGAGTACGTCGATTTGAGCGACACAAGAACTAATCATTCCTAAAGTTCTAGAATTTTCTCGACAACGGTCACGCAAATCTCTGAACATATCATACTCTATTGAGTTGGCTTTGGATGCTGCTGTGACTAACTTCTCTTCCCACTCAACTAATTCTTCCGTGACATATCGATTCCCATTGGTCATTTGTTGTCTTCTATTCCAATCCTCAGGAACCTTACTTAGATGGGTTTTAGTTACTTCAATGTACCAGCCGATCTGCCTGTTATGTCTGACTTTCAGCGATGGGATTTCTAGCCTTGCTCTCTCACGTACTTCCAAATCCTTGAACCACTGGTGACCTTTTGCAGCAGCCTCTCTTAGTTCGTCGAGTTTCTTATCGATACCTTCTCTAATAATTCCGCCATCTCTTAGGGATAGTGGCTGTTGATCATTCAAATTTGCTTGGATGTCAATTCGCATCATATCTAAAACATCTAGATCATTAGCCAATTTGTTAAGTAAGGAGTCATCAACTTCCTTGCAGAGTGACTTTAGATGAGGCATTCTTTCCAATGCCAAACCAATCGCTACTAAATCTCGGCCACCTGAACGATTGTAGGACAGTTGAGTTGCAAGTCTTTCCATATCCCGCAACCCTTTCAGATTGTTACGCAAATCATCGAGGCGTTTGCTAGACCTAGCAATAGTTGCTACTGCATCTTGTCTTTCTTCGATCTTGTCTTTTGTTGCTAATGGTCTTAGTATCCATTGCTTCAGTGTCCTTCTACCCATTGAAGTTCTACATTTGTCGATTGCTCCAAGTAGAGAACCTTCCTTTTCACCGGCCAATGTTTGTGTTAGCTCAAGGTTTCTCAGGGTGGTTTGATCGAGTATCATATTTCCTTCAGGTTGCATTATTTCGACTTCTCTAAAGTCGATAGAATCTACAATGTGCATTGCAGCAAGATAATCTGCCGCAATTCCAGCAGCATCCATTGCCAGTGGCGAATCACCCAAGTCTATGTGTCCTAAGTCGGCAACTTCGAGGATATTTTTTAGGGAATCTTGGCCTTTTCTTCTGGAAGATGTGTGCTGCGATAGTGTGATTCCATCAAGTTGAGAAATGACATTTCTAACCTCTTCTCTATCTGCATCTCTTGGTGAAAATACTAGCTCTTTTGGGTTACTTCGCAGTAAATCATCTAGTAATCTCGACCATCTTTCATCTCCTTGATGCTCCATTGTCCAGACATGCCCAGTCGAGGCATCTAGTATTGCAATTCCAACTCCATCACCCTTTACTGAGATCGCAGCAAGACCTGCAACATCATCAGTTCCAATCAGGCTTTCTTCGTATAGTGAACCTGGTGTGTAAATCCTAGTAACCACTCTCTCGAGTAACTTTGCGCCTTCTCGTAATTCTTGTTCTTGTTCCGCCACACACACTTTGTATCCAGCCTGTAGCATCTGCCTCAGGTTATCTTCAAGAGCATGCCAAGGGAAACCCGCCATCGGTATTGGATCGGACGCTTTTTTGTCCCTGCTAGTCAATGTTAGGCCAAGTACTTCTGAAGCAACAACAGCGTCATCATGGAATTGCTCATAGAAGTCTCCCATACGGAAGAAAAGAACAGAATCAGTATGTTCTGATTTGATGTCCATGTATTGGTCCATCATTCCTCTTTTCGTCATCGGGACACATCCATTGCTTGCGCTAGGGTGTTGCTACTCT
>CAXGTB010000008.1:0-17044 GCA_964012565.1 uncultured euryarchaeote
GAAGCATACGATCCTGACAATCTAGTTACTATGGAATCATCATCTTACAACTGGGCAGGCGATGAAATAACCGTAACTTGGAGATTTAGAGTTAACACTGCTTGGGAAGACACTCCCGAATTGAGATTGTATGCGAGTTTAATCGCAGACAATGGAGTCAAAGGATTGCCTGGAGCAGTAGTATTAGCTCCAAGTAACGGAAATGCGATTGAAAATGATGCAGTAATTTCCGCATTCACTTTGAAGAATGATGCAGGAGTTGTTCAAGATCTGACTTCCGCTACATCGAATCAAAACATCAACTTGGCAGGAAGTATCCGTCTTGAAGCACTTGATGTCGCTCCTGACCCAACTGCATACAATCTATCTCTACAGATTTGGGACGTTCAAAACATAAACGGAACTGTAGTTTCGGAATGGGTTGAGATTTCCAATAAATCTGGAGTAATCGGTGGAGACTTTGATTGGGATATTGACCTAGGCCTAACCGCTGCAGGTCAGGCTACATACAGGTTCATGATTGATGGATATGAAGGTGGAGACACACTTTGTCCACCGGCACCTATCGTTTCTGACGCAGATTGTGCGATTCCATTCAATTTGTCAATCGATACGTATTCACCTACTTTGATTAACATCTCAGTCTTGAAGGCATCCAACTTCGATCAAACAATTTGGTCCAATTGGAGAAACTTGGTTGATGATACCTGGGTTTTGCCAAGTCCGCAACAGAAGGTCAGGGTACTAGCACAAGACATACCAGAACCTCCAACTTCACTCGATATGTATTACTGGGTAGAATACGATCATGATTCTGATCTGGATGGCATTGCAGATCCTGATGAGTATGAACTTCTAACTCTGTATAGCGATGGCAACGTTCCTACTGCAAATTATACAGGAACTTTCAGCGATGATGCAAACAAAGGTGCAGACCCTCCTGGTAAGGTTAGTATCTATGTCATTGGAACTGATCTTGGTGGAAATGCAGTAGATGGAGGAATGGCAGGCTTTGATAACGACTTGGTTACATATGTTTCAATGGATGCAAAGACACCTAACATTCGCAATTTCTTCATCGAAGATTCTGATAGGAACCGTTTGCACAACCCAAGTGAAGGTGCACCATTCTATCAAGGCCCGTGGAACATGACAATGTATGCAGGTAATCAATATCATCTGATTGTCGAAGCGACTGATGACAATGGCTGGAGAGACATCAATTACTTCCAAATCGATCTTGGTCCAGCAGACATGGTTGTCTACTATTCTCCAAGAAACGATACAGCTTGGACTGATTCGACAGACATCGAAATCATTGAGAAAAGCAACGTAAGTGATGGTCCACAGGTTCTAAGAATGGATGGAGGACGTCTAATCGATCCATTCGAAGATGAGTTCTATCTCGATTTGCCAATTAGGATGAACTGGGATATTATCGGAATTGGCGGAGGAACGATGATTCCTCAACTCAGAATCAAAGATATGGACAGAGATCCTTCATTGATGAGTGAAAGTGGCGGTAGGCACAAGCAACGTTGGGTTTACAGCGATGGAATCCAATTGGATTTCAGAAATGGAATAACCCCGTCGTTTACCGACCGTTCTGAACCTTATTCACAAGATATTGAAATCGCTTTCGTGTTCCCTGGAGATACCATCTCGATGGAAGGACAGTACGCATATGTTGACGGACTCAACTTTGGAGTCTACGTATTGCCAGAAGGAGAATTCACAATCGAGATAACTCGTGAAGAAGCAATGAGGAATGCTGACTTGGGTTACTTTGCATATCCAGCAGGTGGTGCTGATGGTTCCAAGTCTGACGGTCCAACATTACATACAATCGATGGTGGAGCGTTCAATATTAGCATAACAGCCCCTACGATCAATAATGAATACACCTACTCCTTCAGACTGGTTAACCTTCCAGACGGAGCAACCGACTCAACCGCTGCAATTTGTGATGGAAACGATGCATTTGGTTGTGGTTCATTCAAGATTAAGGTCGACGCCAGTCCACCCGAAATCGATGATGACTCATGGCAAGCAACTTCGGGAATAAACGGGGATGTCTTGGCTAATTTGATGCCTTCATCGACAATTCATTGTGTTGATGTAGAGGCAGTTGTCGAAGAAAATGCGGCTCTTCTATCAGGTGAAGTCAACTTGATGTGGGGCTTCTACAAAGACCAAGACCAAAATGAGTTGTGGCCAGTATTTAGACAGAAGTTCAGCGAACCTCTATCAAACCCGATGGACTTGAAAATTCAAGGTGGAGATTACCTTGTTAGTGCAGATTGTGTCGATTTGTGGCCAGATATTGATGATCCAACTCAGGGCCAGATCGATGATGCTGGAATCGAAGTTATTCTGTGGATAGAAGGTAGAGATTCGGCAGGCTGGAATATTGAAGGCGGTGGCCCTCAAACTGGTATTGACGGAATTACCAGAGTCAGTGGAATTTATTCTAATGAGGCAGTTCACAACTCCCAATATCGATTGGTATACGAAGAAGCCGAATTTACGGTAATCGACGTTCGAATGACTCCAAAGAACCCTGAAGTCGGCGATACTCCTGAACTAGAAATTACTTTGAGAAACACAGGCTCTAAGGAAGGAAACATCACTCTTGAGATTCAATCTGTCAAGGACGGTGGATTCCCTACGACCGAGTTAACTATGACGACAGAAGTAGTTCCTAGCGGCGAAACAGTAAACGTATTCATAACAGACTTGGAAGTGTTTGCTGAACCAACTAGTGGGATGTACTTCATCATTGTAGATGCCGAATCTAATCTGCCAATGTGGAACGGTTCTGATGTAAACAAGGACTTCAATGTAGCAGAAGCATCAGACGATGAAGGATTATTCGCTGGTGCTGGAATGTTGATTGTTGTAGGTCTAGGTACCTTGATTCTCATTCTATTGCTGGTTGTTGTAGTACTGGCAAGAAGAGGTTCAAGCGAAGGGACTTATGAGTATGAGTACGAATATGAGGATGAAGAAAAATCCTACGTAGATATACCGAAAGCAGGACCTCCTTCTGCAGGACCACCTCCTGCCTCTGTAGATCCACTAATGGCTGCAGCAATGGCAGAATTCCCTCAGTGGGACCAAGCCACAATTCAAGGTTACTTTGACCAGGGTTGGGATATTGAAAGTCTCAAGGATTGGGTTAACAGCAATCAGTGATTTACGATGAATCTTGATTGGAAAGATATCCATTGGAAGGACCCCGATGGGGGCACAATAGTGCTCCATGGGGTATTGCCTACAGTTGTTTTTCCCAACAGTATGAGGCCTCGTCTAACTTGGCACGGCCTTGGGATAATGGGCTCAAGTGAAGAAATCGATGTTTGGGCTGAGGAAGAGAAAGCCGAGGCCAAAGATCCTGGAATTAATCTTGACAGCGCCATCCTCAACGGCGGCCTTGACGGTTTGTATCTCGAGATGTTAGCGTTTGGTGTTGAGGGACTTCAAGTTGGAAAATTCCCAGACCCAGAGCCGAGAAGATTACACAAAGCTGCGGTCAATCACGACCGTTCAGTTTTCTTTGTGGAACCAGATATGGATGACGAAGACTGGGCAGAATTTCTGGGCAAGGAAGCAAAAGCAATGACTCGCCCATTGAAATTAGCAAGGATAATTTTCACTTCTAGACGCTGGAGAAAAGGTATCAAAAGAATGCGTAAACATGTGGTTGAACAGCCTTCACGCGAGCCTGATGGCTTGCAAGCAGCAAGTGCTTTAGCAGCAACTTGGTGGAACTTAAACCGGGAAAATTCAGTTGAAGAATTAAATCATGCCAAGGATGTAAGATTTGCCGCAAGATTACGTGGTAGTTTGGCTACATTGCGCGAAGAATTTGGTGATGAAGCATTATTGCTTGTTCCAATACAACAAGCTTGGAGGAAATCCATGTTAGTCGCCTTGGAGTCATTGCCTGATGCAGAGAGTTCTTCACCAGTGAGCGCTTCGGATGGAGAGGAGGAGTGATTATGAGTGGGACAAAAAACATCGATGTCCGCGTAGAGAACCTACTTGCTCGCTTCACTCCTACACCTCCTGTAGATCTTGAAGAAGCCGTAGAGAGGCTTGGTGGCGTTGCCAATGGTGACGTAATCATCAAGATGCTTGATTCTCCTAGAGCTACCTTGATCATAGATAGTGAAGGTAGAATTGTTGTTCATGGGACTCATCGCATTGAAGCGGCAAGAGCAGCAGCTAAGGAAATGCTTCTGAGAATGGGTAGGGATGATTCTGGACTAGTCACTGAATTAGGTCCTATCGTAGCCTCTTTCGATTTCGGTGAAGCGATTCCAATAGAGAACATCCGGGCTAATTTGGGTAGTGGGACTTCGTCTATGGATGAAAGGCTCGGTTGCCTGAGACTTGAAGACACTCGTCATGATCTCGAACTTTTGATTTGGCCAAGTGGTAGATGTGTAGCGCTAAACGCCCGCCATCCAAACATGGTCGCCATGTCGGCAGTGCATTGGAAATCGAAGTTTGAAGATAAGAAATCGTTCAAGGTGTGAATCTATGGATTGGAAAGGCCCAATCCTTGATGATCATTTCCACCTCAATCGGAATGGCAGATTTTTGGATGCAGCTAACGACTTTTTGCGAGTTGGCGGCACAGATTTGGTCCTAGTTCATTGCCCTAATTTTGCATCTCCTCCAGTTACAAGAGAAGGTCATAGCGAAGCATATGCAGACACAATTGCGATGGCCCAAAAAGTACGAGAATTAGGGCTGGGAGTTCGAGTTATCCTTGGGCCTCATCCCGCAGCATTCGCTCATCAGTTCGAGTCTCTTGGCGATAGGGCAGAAGAGAATTATTGGGATAGTATCGAAACAGCCCTCGAGTTTGTGCACCAAGGATTGGCACATGGCATTGGTGAAGTTGGCAGACCACATTGGCCCGTATCGGATGAGATCTGGCAGCGCTCAAACAATCTCTTGATCGAAACAATGCAATTAGCTGCCAGAGAAGGCATTCCACTTCAATTGCATGTGGAGGGTGAATCGGATGATACATACGGAGAACTTGCTGAAATGGCTGACAAGGCTGGCCTGGCAAGAGAAAAATTGGTCCGGCATTATGCTCCACCTAGAGTGGATGAATCATACACTCATGGACTCACGCCTAGTGTTTTAGCAGGTAGTGGCTCAATTGAGCAACTGATGGAGACTTTCGAATCCTCTTCTCATGGTTTTATGCTCGAAACCGATTACATGGACGACCCAAAAAGACCAGGTGCAGTATTGGGTCCAAAGACAGTACCAAAGCGTACAAGACAATTACTTGCTGCAGGTCTAGATGAGGATATTCTGTATAATTGTCACAGGGACTTACCTGAGCGTATTTACGGTCCATTGTAACCAAGACTTCATGACCTTGAATATCTTCGCAGGATGTAGTGGAAACGATGAAGAGAGTTGTTCTAATCTCAATTCTTTTGCTTTGTTTGGGTGCACCAATGAATGCCCAAGCACAATTCTCCCCGATTGGCATTGAACTTGACTGCGACCAAACGAACATCGAAATCAATGTCCATCCACAGCAAAACTCCCCTGTTATTGTTGACTGCAAATTAACGAGTACAAGTTCTTTCAGCCAACAAATCAAAATGGATTATTCAACCGAAGAAAATGGTTTCAGACTTGATATCTCAATATCTGATACCGTGGATTTAGAAGCAGGAGAAGAGATTGACTTCACTGCAACCTTCACTGCAACTGCTGGAATGGAAGTGAAATCGTCTGATTACAATCTTTCTGCTACAATAGAAAGTTTCGGCCAAGAACCAATTATGGTCCCAGCAGGCATGCTTAACCAAATCCAAGAATCAAATGGCCAAGTTAGTTCAACGCCATATTCAATGCTATCATTTAGTACAAATAAAGATACGAGCACTATTGTGCTTTCAGAAGAAATTGACGATGATGACGGCTGGTTTCTAGTAGAACTAAAGTTGGTTAACGATGGTAATTTTGATGACACGGTAATTGTAGAAATCGTAAACCTACAAGAACTTGCAGACCTTGACATCACACACTCCTTTTACAGCGTCAGTCCGCTTTATGTAGGGATTGACTCCTACAGGCAGGAGATAACAGCAGGCGCTACTTCTCAATCTGGATATTTGCAATTTGGAATAGATAAACTTCCTTCTGAAGATTTCACCTTTGAGATAGAACTTCGGGCTTATTCACTTTCTGATGATAGTGCCGATCCTATCGATCTATCATTAGAGGTACAGGTAGGGGGGAGTGATTCCAGCGGCGGCGTTCTTGGCCTAGACACTGTTTCTAATAGTGATCTGAAACTTGTCGGCATGGCTGGTGGCGGACTATTCGCCATAATTCTTCTTCTAGTGCTCATCTCTAGATTGACCAAAAAAGCAGGAAAGCAAAAAATTGCGGCTAAGCAAGCAAAGAAAGCAGCTAAGGCGAATAAAAGAGCCAATAAATCTCGTAGAAAGGCTGCTAAGAAGGCTGTGGAATATGAGGAAGAAATTGAGGATGACTTCGACGACGACTTTGATGACCTTGACGACGATTTCGATTTCGAGGATTTGTGACCACAAATTCGAGTTTAGAAAATCACCTCTCTAAAGCCCATTTAGACCTGTTTTTCAATGGCAACAGTCATAGGCGTCATGGCAAGGGAAACACCTACCCTAAGGGTAGGTGCTAATCATGCTTGGTTTACAAGGTAAAGTCGCATTTGTTTTCGGAGTCGCTAGTGAAGACTCAATCGCTTGGGCTATTTGCAAAAGTTTAGCAGATGCTGGAGTCAAATTATATCTCGGATATCAGAAGAGATTCATGTCTAGGGTCTTCCAATTGAAAGACAAACTTCCAGCAATAGCTGGGTTCTATCCCTTAGACGTCGCATCAGATGCAGACACAAAAGAATTCTTTGATGCTTTTAGCAAAGAAAACCCCGGGATAAAAGCAGATATTTTGATTCATGCTATCGGTTTTGCACCGAGAGAATGTTTTGATCGCCCGATTTTATTTGTTGATGATGAAAGCATCAATACCGCTTACACAATTTCAGCAAATTCATTACAACGTTGCCTGAAGTTTGCCCTACCCTACCTAAACCCAGGCTCTTCGACAATTACGCTAACCTATGCAGCATCTACTAGGCATGTGCCTTCTTATGGAATCATGAGTATGGCCAAAGCAGCATTGGAGTGCTGGACACGTGAGTTAGCGTGCCACCTAGGACCAGAAGGGCACCGTGTTAACTCAATATCAAGTGGGCCAATTCGTACGATTGCTGCAAGCGGAATCCCTGGATTCGATAATATCCTAGACCATGTGGCAGAGAATTCTCCGCTGCGCAGAAATGTAACCCAATCCGATGTAGCGGGCTGCACTACATGGTTGGCTAGCCCTCTTTCATCCGGAGTGACAGGACAATGTATCCACGTAGATGCCGGGTACTCGATTACTATGGTCCCATCAAGCATTATGGGTGAGTGATAGCATGGCCATTACTACAGCAAACGGAAAACAGGTCGATGGTTTGAATCAGGCCCCGTTCGAACCTATCGCTGTAATTGGAATGGCGGCTTTGATGCCTGATGCAGACTCAATCGATCAATTCTGGCAGAATATTATCGACGCCCATGTTTCTATCAAAGAGGTGTCAAAGGACCGCTGGGATCCCGAAATCTACTGGGAAAACGGGTCGCCAGGAAATGTTAGTGAAGGTAAAACCTATTCAAAAATCGGCGGTTTTGTTGAAGGATACGAATTTGATTGGCGCCGATGGAAGCAACCACCTGGTACCCTTCCTCAAATTGACCCCTGTCAATTATGGGCAGTCACCGTTTCAGCAGATGCAATCGCTCACGCAGGTTACGGAGAGGGCGGCAAAACATTGGACAGAGCTAGAACCGGAGTAATATTTGCAAATGCATTAGGCGGCGAGAACAGATCAGAATCTAACCTCAGAGTATACAGTGCAGAAATGAGGCAAATCGCACTAGATAGTGGCGCAACACCTGCCCAGGCTGAAGCAATGGTTGAGAAAATGAGTGAAGGCACACCTCGTATCAATGAAGATACCATGCCGGGCGAATTGGCTAACGTAGTCAGCGGCAGAGTTGCCAATTTGCTAGATTTGCAAGGTCCAAATTATTCTACAGACGCAGCATGTGCATCTTCAATGGCCGCATTACTCGATGCCTGTCGTTTACTTCAAACCAGACAAGTAGACACAATGCTTGCTGGAGCAACAGATAGGTGTATGGAAGCACCGGCATATGCTAAGTTTAGTGCGATAGGTGCACTTTCACCTACGCATTCAACCCCATTCGATGCAAGAGCAAACGGATTCGTGATGGGAGAGGGAGCAGGGGTGCTCCTTCTGAAGAGATTGTCCGATGCAATCCAAGATGGTGATGATGTCAAAGCGGTCATTCGCGGAGTAGGCGGGTCATCTGATGGCAGAGGAAAAGGAATCACTGCTCCAAGCCAAAGAGGACAGGTCCAGGCAGTTAGCAGAGCATATGCGCAGGCTGGGTATGAGCCATCAACAGTTGAATTAGTCGAAGCACACGGAACCTCCACAAAAGTAGGAGATGCAACTGAACTCTCAACGCTGTCTTTGCTTTGGAATGGTCTTGATGGTGGCGATCACATCGCAGTTGGTTCGGTCAAAAGCCAAATTGGCCATCTAAAGGCAGCTGCGGGAGTTGCTGGAATAATGAAGGCCTGTAATGCGCTTTATCATGCAACAATCCCTCCAAGCGCAGGTTTCGAGAATCCTAATCCTACCGTAGAATGGGATCAAATTCCGTTCTTTGTTCCAACCAAGGCTTTGGATTGGGCAAAGCCTGAATCAAATCCTCGTAGAGCAGGAATTTCTGCCTTTGGATTCGGTGGGACAAACTTCCACGTAGCTCTCGAGGAATACAACCCCGATTTCCACGCCAATATGGTGGCTGAATGGGACGGGAGATGGGAGGCATACGCAGGAATCACAACAAATTCTTCTTCCAAACCTTCGATGACCCATGAGGAGCTTAAGGCGGTAGAAGGCGGCATCCTACTGCTTTCTGGCGACTCAATAGACTCTATCAAAACTAAATTATCCGCAATTACTTTTTCAGATTCGAATTTTGATAATGATCCAAACGGAATAAGGCTGTCCTTCGAGTTACCTGATCACTGGTCCTATGAAACCAGTGACACGGTCAGAATGGCATTGATTGCTACCAGTTGGGCGGAATTCAACAAACGAAAAGATTTGGCGATTAAAGCGATGGACGATGAAGGCAAATGGGGCTTCTTGATGAGTCAAGGAGTTCTAATCAGTAACGACCCAGCACTACCTGGTGATGCCAAAGTAGCCCACATGTATCCTGGACAAGGTAGCCAATATGTGGGCATGACGAAAGACCTTCACTCACGCTACACCGGAGTAGGCGATGTATGGGAGAAAGCAGATGTCACAATGGTCGACGTTTTAGATGGTGAAACTCTATCCTCCTTTGTGTTGAGAGACAATCTCAGCGCAGAGGAAAAGAAAGAGGCAGAATTCAAACTAAAGCAAACCGAATACACTCAACCTGCAATGCTTACCGCAGATTTAGCGATTGAAGCCGCATTGAATTCACATGGTCACAAGCCAGACATGGTTGCAGGCCATAGCCTTGGAGAGTATGCTGCATTGATGAGTGCAGGGATTCTCGACATGGATGGAGCCCTAAGGGCGGCCGCAGCACGTGGGACCGAAATGGGCAGTGTTGAAATCGACGACAAAGGACTGATGGCAAGTGTTACCGCTCCATACGATAGGATTGCAGAAATCATCGAAGAGGTTGATGGCTATGTCATTGCGGCAAACAAGAATTCGCCAAAGATGACTGTAATCGCAGGCGAAACCGCACCTGTCAAGGCAGCGATGTCTAGATTCGAAGCAGAAGGCTTCCAGACAGTTGCATTAGCAACTAGCCATGCATTCCATTCTAGGATAGTGGCTCCTGCTAATGAGCCATTACGCAGGTTCCTCGAAAGTTTAGAGATTAATTGGCCTAATATTCCAATTACAAGCAATGTAGATGGCGGCTGGTATCCAATGGATGATGGTGGCGATTCTAAGGCGGCCATGTTGTCAAAATTAGCACCTCAGATGGCTTCTAGCGTGGAGTGGACTAAACAAATCAATTCGATGTATGACGCTGGAGCAAGGCTCTTCCTTGAAGTTGGGCCTAAACGTGCTTTGACCGTTTTCGCCTCTCAAATCCTTGAGGGTAAACCGGCACTTCCCGTTATGACAAATCATCCAAAAGCAGGAGGGATTGCAACCTTCCTTTCGGCATTGGGAACACTCGCACTCGCAGGACGCACTCCACAGTGGCCGGGTCGAGATAGTCCTCATCTAACCGAGGCATTCCGAGCAGGACCTGTTGATGCAAAAGCTGGCTATACAAAGCCAGCCACCCCGCTTCGAGATAGAAGCAAACCTCTCCCTTCTAAGGGCGGAGAGGTAGTTACTCAAACAGTAGTAAAATCCTCGGAAGGATATTTTGATCCTGATGCTGCGAAGAAATCCCTGGTCGGGGAATTAATCGCCGAACAGACAGGCTATCCAGCAAAATTCTGCCAAGGAAACGTAGACATGCGCGCAGTACTTGGAATGGACGACAATCAAATTCAAGCCGTAGTCACATCTGTCCACGCACGTTGTAGTACCGACCCCGATTGGGACATAACAGTTGCAAACACACCTGCGGACATTACTCGCTGGATTACTTCCGCTCCAGGAACTGGAACTAAATCTAGAGCGGTAAAGATAGATGATCGAAATGACGACCCGTACGTAATCACTGGAATTTCTCTCGGACTTCCAGGCGGCGAGAGAGTTTTCGACGAAGGCAACTTCGAAAAGCTCGTAAGTGGAGAAACATGTATCGCTGAAGTAAGCGATGAATACAAACAGCGTTTGCTTGACAAGAATATCGTACGTCTCATCAAAGGCAGAGACGGCAGTGTTGGAATGGACGCTGCAAAAGAATTTGGCGATATACCTCAGTTGGCTGGATTGAAGGCTGCTTTCGATCCATCAGAAGAATTCGGAATCGATGCAAAGATTGCTGCAGCCTGGGATATAGCAACCCAATTAGCGTGCGCAGCAGGACTGATTGCTTTGAAGGACGCAGGGATTCCTCTAACTCCAGTCGAACAGGTTGGAAAGGGCGGGCTGCGACTGATTAGGTCATGGCAGATGCCCTCTGCTTATCGTGATAGAACGGGAATCGTATTCTCATCTTGCTTCGCAGGGCACCAGATGGCTGCAAAGCATGCCAAGGTAAACGGCGATGATGGTGAAGGCAAATTCGACCGTAGATATCTGTTCCAAATATTGAACATGGGCCATTCACAATTCGCACAACACGTAGGTATTCGTGGTCCAAACACTACAATCAACCTAGCGTGCGCATCGGCTACGGCTGCATTTGGCGTCGCTGAGGATTGGCTTGCAAATGATAGATGTGACAGAGTGGTAATCATCTCTGCAGATGATGTAACCGGCGATGATTTGTGGGAATGGATAGGTTCAGGATTCGCAGCAAGTGGAGCTGCAGCAACTAGCAATGTAATCGAAGAGGCAGCACTGCCTTTCGACAAGAGAAGGAACGGCTTAGTTCTAGGAATGGGCGCTGCTGCTTTCGTAGTTGAAAGGAAATCAGAATCTGATGCAAGAGGCGTCCAACCAATGGCGGAATTACTTGGAACTAAAATCTCAAATTCGGCTTACCATGGTACAAGGCTAGATGTAGAAAATGTAGCCGAAACGGTGAATGATTTCATTGGCCAAATGGAAGAGAAATGGGGCTTTGACCGTCATCAAATCGCACCGGACACCGTTTTCTTTTCTCACGAAACGTATACTCCGGCTAGAGGAGGTTCTGCTCAGGCAGAAGTCAAAGCCTTGAGAGATACATTTGGTTCTAGCACAGATTCAATCGTAATTGCGAACACAAAAGGATTCACAGGTCACCCGATGGGTGTTGGAATCGAAGATGCGGCGATGTTCTACGGGCTTATGACCGGTAGAATCCCACCGATTGCAAATCACAAAGAAGTAGACCCAGAGTTAGGAAATCTAAACCTGTCCAAAGGCGGAGATTATTCGAATCTAAAGTACGGAATGAGATTTGCCGCAGGATTTGGTAGCCAAATCGGTCTGTCATTAGTCAAGAAATTCGAATTTGCTGGAAACAGAATCGATACTAAGAAACTGTTAGCATGGAACCAATCTCAAGCCGGAACTAAAGATCTTGAGTTAAGGATACTGAAGAATAAACTGGTCGCCTATGTTGACGGTGAAAATAATCTGCATGGAGGAATCCAAGGAGAGGAATATGCTTCACAATCTGCAGAAGAAAGCAGTGCTGCGCCAGTAATAGCACAGCAAGCACCACCTCCAACACCTGAGCCAGCCAAGGTGCAAGAACCCGCTCCCGCTGAACCTAAACAGCCGGTTGCTGCAGTAGCGAGTAGCGGCGATACGACTCAAATCGTAATCGAGGTTGTCGTAAATCATACCGGATATCCGGCAGACTTTGTAGAATTAGACCAAGATCTTGAAGGCGAATTAGGAATTGATACCGTAAAGCAAGCGGAAATAATGGCAGATATTCGAGAAAAGTTTGGATTGCCTGTTGACGAAGATTTCGTTCTAGCGGATTATCCTACACTAAATCACATGATTGCATACATCCACAAAATGCAAGGAAGCGGTCCTGCCACTGTTCCAACTACTGTAGAGGCGCCACTCGAGGTTTCCCCCCCTGTGGTCGTTGAACCAACAGCGCCAGCAACTCCAGCGCCAGCACCGGTCTTGGAATCAAGCGATTCAAGCGAGATTCAACCGAAGTTGATTGGAGTGGTTGTAAAGCACACTGGATACCCTGAAGACTTCATTGAAATGGACCAAGACCTAGAAGGTGAATTGGGAATTGATACCGTAAAGCAAGCAGAAATCATGGGCGATGTGCGAGAGATATTCTCCCTACCAGTCGATGAAGACTTCGTGCTATCGGACCACCCTACATTGAATCACTTCGTTGCATATATTCAGAAAATGACCGGGGGCTCTACAGCTACTCCAGTAATTGCTACACCAGCGCCTCAAGAAAGCGCTGTGAAAGCAGAACCGGTTTCAAAGCCAGCACCTCAGCCAGTGGCAACACCAGTTGTAAGTGATGATGGAGAGATTCAACCTAAGTTGGTAGGAGTAGTAGTCAAACACACCGGTTATCCAGAAGATTTCATAGAGATGGATCAAGACCTTGAAGGAGAATTGGGAATTGATACCGTAAAGCAAGCAGAAATCATGGGCGATGTTCGTGAAATCTTCTCCTTGCCAGTTGACGAAGACTTTGTCTTAGCAGACCATCCTACTCTCAACCACTTTGTTTCTTACATTGTAAAGATGAAAGGAGGAGGCTCAGCACCCACAACTCCAGAAACCACTACGGTTAGCGAAACGCCGGCTACACAGCAACCAGTTGCCGTATCACCGGCAGAGGTTGCACCACCTCCTGCAAGCAATTCTTCACGCCGCTGGCAAGTCGAGGTAGAACCATGCCCTGCAGTTGCAGAAGGTTTGCCAATCGGAGGAACAATTGTACTCACTCAGGATTCTTGGGGAGTAGCCGATGCTCTTGCAAATAGATTAGCAGACAAAGGCCTTTCAGTTGCAAAGATTGGTTTTGAATTCGGTGCTAAAGCAGTAACTGAGCAAGAGGAATTATCCGGTCACACATATCGTGCAGACCCTGGAAGCGAAGAGCAAATCGCCGATGTGTGCTCTAGAATTAATGGGGTAGGAGGAGTTATTCACTTGGCTCCCCTATCGCTTACTGGAAGTTCATGGGAATCAGAAGGAGCATCAAACCAAGTCAATCTTGCAGCACAATCCTGGTTTGGTTTACTCAAAGGATTGGATTCACAATTAGGCACGATCTCCTCGGGAATTGTAGGTAGCGTTACTGCAATGGATGGTAGACACGGCAACCGCGGCGAGAGGTTCAATTCTCTAGCATGTGGAGCGAGTGGAGTTACAAAATCATACGCATTTGAGCGTACAAACCTACGCTGCCGAGCTTTAGATTTGCATCCAGAATTGATTATCGATGCAGAGGCAGCCGCTGAGTTGATTGAAAACGATCTATTCAGTGCAGGTGGCGAGGTTGAAATTGGAATTGACAGAGATGGTCGAAGATGGACCCTTGTATGCTTCGCTGAAGACTTAGTTGAAGAAATCAAACCTCTGGAGTCAGACGACTTATGGCTGGTTAGTGGAGGCGGTTCTGGTGTAACCGCAGCATCGATTATTGGTGTTGCAAATGCAAGTAAAAATGCAGGTGCAACATTCCTCTTACTCGGCCGTAGCGGCCTTGTCGAAGAGACTTCATCATGGCTGGATTGGAGCGAAGAAGAACTCAATGCTAGAAAGATGGAGCTAAGAGAGGAACTAATCGCAAATTCTGATAGTGGCAAAGTCACTATGGTTGAATGGAACAATGCGTGGACAAAGTTGACACGCAGTATGGATATCTATCGTACCATCAGTGAAATTGAATCCTCAGGTAACAACGCAGAATACCATTCAGCTAACGTAACAGATGTGAAGGCAATAGGTAGTGCAGTTGGTTCAAGAAACGTCACCGGAATTGTTCACGGTGCAGGCCTAGAAGAATCCAAATTGGTTGCTGATAAGTTATGGAGCACATTTGATCTGATTGTTAGAGTCAAAGTCGATGGCTGGAAAGCACTTACTTCAGTCGCTGGAGATTCACTCAGATTCGCATGTGCATTCACAAGCGTAGCCGGAAGATTCGGTAATGGCGGTCAAACAGATTACGCAGCAGCCAATTCAATTCTCGACGCCGAGATGGCTCGACTTACAGCAAATTCAGAATGTAGGGCCGTCGCTATCGGCTGGACTGGATGGCGAGATGTCGGAATGGCAACACGTGGCTCGATTGAAGCCGTGTTTGAATCTGCAGGTATCGAAACCTTGGCGGTTGAAGATGGCGTTGAGATATTCGTCTCAGAAGCATTGGCAGGTGGAAAGCGCAGAGTATTGGGCTGTGGTTCACTGGGTATGATGGACAGATATGACTCATTTAGAGAACCACCATTGAAACTACCAGCAGATATGGCAGCATCTATCGCAGATCCTCGCCGTTTCCCTCTAATCGATAAATTGACTTCAATCGATGAAGGCAAATCCTTGGTGTCACAATGTACTCTATCTGTGAAAGATCATCCGTTCCTGAGCGATCACGCCATCGATGGTGTTCCATACCATCCAGGTGTAATGGCGATGGAAATGTTTGCTGAGAACTCTCTACTATTGCTTCCAGGCCATTGTTTAGCAGGATTCGAAGAGGTAACATTCGGTTTACCTGTCAAGATTATGAAAGGTGCAATGACAGTACGCGTCGAAGCAGAACTGGTGAAAAGTGAAGGCGATTTGAAATGGGTTCAATGCAGATTAGTGTCAGATTTGGTTAACTCCAAGGGAGAAGTCTTCGGCGAGCCACGTCTACATCATCAGGCTAAGGTCAGATTGGTTTCATCAAGTGATGACTTGCGCCCCTTCTTGCAGAACGAGGTAGATTCATTGCCGATGATAGGAACTCCTCCTGATGGTGAATTACAACACCATTCTAGTTTCATCTATCTGAGATATTTCCATGGACCTAGATTCCAGTCTCATGGCGGAGTATTACGAGGAATTGACGGCGGAGTAGACGGAATTGCTCTAATGCGTCACCAACTACCAGCATCCGATCAATTCGCTACAGAAAGCGATGGCGAGGAAGTATTGCTAGATGCGTTACCAATGCTGATAGAGGCGGGATTCCAAAATGCCGGATTAGCAGCGATGGAAAGTGATGGGTTCTCCAGTTTACCAATAGGTATTGAGTGGTCGACTATGCTTCGTGTTCCAGAGGCTGATGAGAAGCTGCGTGTGCGTTCGGTAAAGGTCGCCTCTGAGGATTCAGGAGTAACTGTTCACGATGTTGTCATTGTTGGTGATGACGATGCCCCAGTATTGTCTTTGAAGGGCTTGAGGCTCAAAGCAATGGGCGAAGTGCCTGAAGATCAAAGATTTACTTTGTCGAGGTGAGATGATGGAGATTATGGGTCCCCTCAAGGGTCCTAGGATGTTACTTGCAAGGATGCCAATTCGGGAATGTACTAGCATCTTCTCTGAAGATATTCCCAGAGCTACTCCTAAACGTCTCGCAGATCATAATTCAGGCAGACTCCTGCTTGAGAAATGCTTGGAGCATTGGGATTTGCCAATCGATTTCCTCGAGGTCCTTCGCACCGAACATCGAGCACCATATCTCTCGTGGATAAACGGAGTTTGGAGAAATGAACCTCTTCCAGGAATTAGTATCGGTCATTGTGAAGGTTGGGCAGTTTGTGCACTAATCGAGCCCGGCTATTGGATAGGTATCGATGCTGAGCAAAAGGACAGGCAAATTCAGCCCAATGCATTTGACATGATGGCCAAAGGAGAGGAATTGAATTTTCTAATTGAAAATTCAAAAATGGCTATTGAAATCTGGACCGCAAAAGAGGCGGTTCAAAAGGCCCAAAAATTGGGAATGCACCTAAATCCGAGAGACATTAATCTCTCTGAATTCCAAGTCAAAACCTTCGTTTATGATGATCTGATGGTGTCTGTTTCTTGGCGCCAAGGTGGAGAGAATCCAAGAACATCAGAAGACGATTTACTCGATGCAACAGCAGATGCGATGAGGCAAAATCCGGATTTCAGTGTTGGGTGTAAAACAACAAGAAACAATGTCTAACGTAGAACACAGTGTTTCATTAATGATGAGGAATTGGTGATAATCATGGACAAGGGCCTTTGGAAGTGGATTTCATCGTCTGCCATTGTCGCATCGATGTGTTGCTTACCTTCGGTTGTACTGGTTATGTTTGGCCTTGCATCGGTATCCACTGCAGCAGCTTTGTCTGACAC
>CAXGTB010000009.1:0-16830 GCA_964012565.1 uncultured euryarchaeote
AATGAAACAGATAGAGCCTATTCCTGAACCTGTAACTTCGCAAGATGATGTTGATGAGGACGAGGAATCTGAACCAGAAGTGATAGATGAGGTTGAAGAGGTAATCGATATTGATTCAGATGATTTGGATGATTTAGAGGATTTATTGGATGAAGATGTGACTATGGAAGACGATTCTGTGGAAGTTAAATCTGAGGAGAAGGTACCTGAAAAAGATTCGACCTTTGACTATGATTTGCAACTTGATCCTGCGGTTATGTCTGCGATTCAGAACTCTCTAGCAAATACGCCACATGATGGCTACAAACCCGTTGTCTCCATCGGATCTAATGGTAATTTGAAGATTGATTTCGTGCCAATCTGATTGTCCGCCATGATGAAACACTCCGCCTTCCTGGCTAGGAACATGGCGAAGGAAATGGTTTGGATAGACCTTGAGATGACCGGCCTCGATTTGGATTGTGAGTCCATAATCGAAATTGCTACTATCGTCACAGATCCAGAGCTGAATATAATTGCACGAGGACCTAATCTAGCGATAAAAGTCGATGAAGAATTACTCGAAAATATGGATGAATGGAATACTACTCATCACAATGCATCCGGACTTGTAGATAGAGTTCGCAATGAAGGAGTTACTCTAGAAGAAGCGATTAAACAAACTTGTGATTTCTTAGATGAAAATATAGAAGCAGGGTCTGCGCCTCTATGCGGTAATTCTGTTCACAATGACAGGGCATTTCTAGCGAAAGAAATGCCAGAAGTATTAGACATGCTTCACTACAGAATTGTTGATGTTTCTACAATCAAGGAATTAGTTAACAGGTGGTATCCAGATCTACCTAGATACCAAAAGAAGGAAGCACACCGTGCTTTAGATGATATTATTGAATCGATAGAGGAGTTGCGTCACTATCGTAAATTTGTGTTCAAAGATTAACGCCCTTGTGTGCCGCTAATATCTCTGCAATAACCGCTATTGCGATTTCCTCTGGACTTTCAGCACCGATGTCCAAACCAATTGGGCAATTTACCAAATCTAGTTTTTCCTGTTCGATTCCTGCTTCAAGTGCAACCTTGGTGAAGGCTTTCCACTTCGATTTTGAGCCGATTACTCCTAGACGACCATTGTATCCTGCAAACAAGAGTCCGAGCAGGCGCTCTTCATCTTCTTTCCAATCATGTCCAAGTAAGAGAATATCACTAAATCGAGATAGAGTTTCTTGATTCTCTGCCATCAAGAAGTCCTTTGGACAAGAGTGGTGAGTCTCACTAGCTCCTTCCAGCACAGCATAATCTCCTCTTGAATCTTGAACAGAATAATTCCAATCCAGAGGCTTACATGCTTCAGCAATCGCTTTAGCGCAATGTCCGCCGCCCATTAGTAGGATGTGTGGCATCGGAATTAGGACCTCCAAAGCGACCGTCACACGGCCGCCACATAGACTGTCCAGAGGTTGTACCTCATAGCCCTTAGCCCCTTTATTCAAACCATAAATTTCCATTTTCCCACAGGGTTTAGTCGCTTGCTCAACTAGGTCTTTTAATTGAGATATGACTTTCATTTCAAGACCAGCACCACCCACTGTCCCTACTACGTCTGAATTCGAAATAGCAAGCCTAGCACCCACTTTTCCAGGAACAGAACCCGATGTGTCGACAACGCTAGCAATACCGACTTTGTTATTCATCGCCAATTGGTCGAGACACCATTGCAAAATTCTAGCAGTCATTGCAGCGCCTCCAAATCGGCGGGTGTATCGATATTCATATGCTCACCGGGAGCATTTATTCTATCGATCTGAAGATTTTCACGTAGAGATGATTCCTTTGGAAGAGAAAGAACTCTCTCTACATCGCATAACAGCAAAGGATGGCCACTTGGAACTGGAGAAGTGTTGCTGCTACAATCCAATAATGACCGAATTGTTTCTCTGTTCCAACCACATCTGTCGACAGGGCAAATCAGAACCCTGCGAGGAGTCCTGCCCAATTCGCTGATCAAGGAAATCAAACCAATTTGTAATGACCCTGTTCGTCCCTCACCAGGTGCGGGATTAACAACGACAAGGGAATCAGGTGATTCAAGCATCACATCGACTTGTAATTCGGATCGAGTTACAACAATAATCGGACTACAACCACTTTCTGTAAGCATTCTAACAGATCTACTAACCAGAGTTTCATCGCCCCACTTGACAAGCGCTTTGGCCTGACCTAACCTGCTTGAGGCTCCCGCAGCCAAAACAATGGCTGGAACCCCTTTTGCCATGTTCTCACAAATCCTTTGTAATCTCACGACCGATAATCATACGTTGGACTTGGCTGCTTCCTTCGTAAATTTGCATTACCTTAGCACCACGCATCAATCTTGCAACTGGGTATTCCTCTGAATACCCATATCCTCCATAGACTTGAACCGCATCTGTGGTAACTTCCATTGCTGTATCCGATGCAAATCTCTTTGCATGGGCTGCTGATTCTGTATTGCTGACACCAGCATCACCATCTGCTGCTGACTTCCAAGTAAGCATTCTAGAAGCCTCGATTTTTGTCTTCATATCTGCAAGCATGAATTGTATTGCCTGATGGCGGTGGAGTGGTTTTCCAAAGCTTTGCCTTTCATTAGAATATTGTAGAGCATGCTCGTAAGCAGCTCTAGAGAGACCTGTTGCGTGTGCCGCAATATTTGGTCGAGACATATCAAATGCCTTCATAGCATTCATCCATCCACCAGATTCTGATTCCCCGACTAGATTTTCGGCAGGGACTCTCATGTCGTCGAATGACATTGACCTTGTGTCAGAGCATCTTTGACCCATATTATTCTCCTTCTTTCCAAGAGTTAGTCCTTCTGAATTGGCATCTACAATAAATCCGGACATTCCGCGATAGCCAGCCTCAGGGTCTGTTTTTGCTAATACGAAAAACCAGTCTGCTTTTCCTGCTCCGGTTATCCACATCTTTGATCCATTGATGACGTAGTCATCGCCATCTCTTACTGCCGAAGTTTTGCAAGCTGCAAGATCTGAACCAGCACCTGGTTCTGTAACTGCGTAGGATGCCAATGCACCCTCCTCTGCAACCATTCGCAGATACTTGTCTTTCTGCTCGTGTGTTGCGCCGGTAATTACTGGGGCGCATGCAAGGCTAGTTGCATAAGCTGCTGTAGCGAATCCAGGGTCCCCCCAGGCTAATTCTTCATTGACTAGCACCTCTTCCATTATGCCAAGCCCTGGCCCGCCATAATCTTCTGAAATATGCAGGTTTAGAATACCAATTTCATGAGCTGCTTTTATTGCATCCTTTGGATATTCAGAATTTAAGTCCCAATGCTCTGCATTTGGACGTACCTCATCAACTGCAAATTCGTGAGCAAGTTCACGCAACATCTCTTGCATTTCATCGAGTTTGAAGTCGACCATGACACGCCCAGTAGGCCATGCAGCATAAGCAGTACTGTCAATTAGATTACAAGATAACCTTGACGTTGTAGTTCTAGTGAGAGGATGAAGAGAAGATAGAATGTAATCAGAATGCTTCCTTCCCATCTACTGAATTTGAATCCTGTCCACATCATTGCTAAACATAATGAAACTCCCAGAAGAGTTGCTGGTATGATTAGATACATTGTCAAATCATATGATGCTTCAGTCAAAGATATTGGAGAGACAAGAGCTGCTATTCCAATCGATAGTAATGGATCTGTTATGTTTGAGCCAATCAAGGTTCCAATCGCAACACCTTGGCTCTTCCTCACCGCTACCATAGCAACAGTCAGTTCGGGTAATGATGTACCCAGGCCCGACATTGTGGAGCCAACTATTGCGTGTGGAACGTCGAGTTGGTAAGCGATTTCGCACGCATACTTCACCAATTGATTTGCTGAATAAACCGCTAAAGTAAGTCCAAGAATAACCATCACAGTATAAGCGGTTCCGGTCCAACTAAAGTCTGACCGTTTTACCCCTTCAACCGCTTGCTGTTCGTCTTCTCTGATTTTCCCTGTATCACTCAGTAACCAGGTAAGATATAGCCCATATATCAAAACTAAAATTCCACCTTCTATTCTGGAAAGACCTCCGCCTTCCCACAAGAGTGCAGTCAGTAGTACCACGGACATTAGCATAAGCAAACCGTCTCTTCTAAGCCAAGCAGGTCGGATTTCTAGGGGTTTGAATGCCACGACAATCCCCAACACGAGCGTTATCTGCACTAAAATTGACCCGTATATATTTCCAACAGCTAGATCCATCAACGCCGGATCATCCCCAGATGACGCTGATGCAGTTGCAGTGACAAGGATTTCAGGTAGAGAGGTTCCGATGCTCACAATCGTTAGACCGATTACAACCTCGGCCATCCCTGCTCTTCTTGCCAAGCCTTTTGCGCCTTCTACGAAGAAATCCGCAGATGTGATCAACAGAGCAAGAGCGATGATAATCAGAAGAATCAGAATTCCAATATTTGTCCAGTCGTTCTTTGCTGTGATTGTACCAAGTATTGCCAAAGTAAGGAATAGGGCAAAGGAAATCAAAAGGGCATTCCATTGAAGGAGTTGAGCGATACCTTGCTTCTGAAACTCCTCCGCCATGTACTCTGTCAAGATAAACACCTCTTTGATGGTTACGAAATATATAGAGAAAACTCATCAATATAATCACACCTAGAAAGTGTATGTGGAACCGCTACTTTGCCGAATTTAGCGGGACTTTTTTGATGGTGCTTTTGGGATGCGGATCAGTAGCCCTTGGATTTAGCCACATAGCGGTAAGCGCAATGTTTGGCATAGGAGTTTTTTGTGCAATAATGATTTTTCAACCAATTTCTGGAGCACACATTAATCCCGCTGTTTCTATTGCTTTTGCAGCCAAGGGAGATTTGGAGCAAAATGCATTACCAGGATACATCATTGCTCAGTGTTTGGGAGGTTGGGCTGCTGCAATGGTTGTAGTATCAGGCGCAACAATACCAGCTGTTTCTCTTGGTTCTTCTTGGGCAATTGAAATCTCAATTACCTTACTGCTAATGTTTTCAATACACGTATTGGTAAGAAGAGAAGTAGGTCTATTCTCACTAGCATTAGGAGTAGGTACAATGGTTGGGATACTTGCATTCTTTTTCGGAGAACTTACTGGAGCAAGCATGAATCCTGCTAGAACTTTAGGACCAAATATTGTTTCGGGAGAAGGTAATTTAATTCTATATATCGTTGCACCGGTAATCGGAGCAGTGCTGGCGAACTTCATCCCTGAACCACTTGTCGAAGAGCCTTTACGACATGATCAAGATTAGGAATAGTGTGGTCCTCTAATGGAGGTGCAAATGGCACAGGAGTGTCTAAAGCACCTATTACTAATGGCGCCGATTCCAGTGCATAGAATGCCTCTTCCATGATTCTGGATTGCATTGAATGGCCGATTCCACCAAACCATTGGCCTTCTTGTAGAACAACCAACCTACCGGTTCTAGTAACACTAGATACACATGTATCGGCGTCGAAAGGAATCAATGTCCTTACATCAATTATCTCAACTTCAATATCTTCTTTGGACAAAACATCAGCAGCTTGTTTGGCAATGTGTAACATTGAACCCCATGTCACCAATGTAACATCTCTTCCTCCTCTAACCACTCCTGCTTTGCCTATTTTCAGCTTTTTACCAGATTCGATTGCATCCTTCACAGGCTGAGTGTCAACGTTTTGATTGATATTCTGACCCCAACCAGTTAGACCCCCTCGTAAGCCATACAGGCCAATGTGTTCGAGGAATAATACGGGGTCATCAAGTTCAGCAGCCTCTCTCAAAAGATCATATGCATCCTGAGGAGTACCTGGTGCTACGACAACCAATCCCGGGTCATTGGCATACCATGACTCAATCATATTTGCATGGAATGGCCCGCTACGTGTCTTCGCCCCTAATGGAACTCTAACCGTAAGAGGGACTTTCGCTCCCCAACGCCAACGTAGCATTGCTGCGTTATTCAATAGTGCATTGTGTGCCAATGCTGCGAAGCCACCAAACTGGATTTCAGCCATAGGCCTCATTCCTGCCAAGGCTGCACCTGTAGCAGAATGAATGATTACAGCCTCACACAAAGGCATATCCAGCAATTTTTCTTGATGACCATTTGCCTTCAATGGGATATTCATACCAAAGGCACCTGCTACTTCCATATCCTCTCCCATGAATATTGTAGAGTCACCATACTCTTCAGCGATGTCACACATCGCTTGTTGAATTGCTCTTGAATAAGTCCAACCACCCTTCTCTGCATATTCCAGTAAGCATTCGCCTACTTTGAGCACTGGTTCGTGTTCTTCATTGATTTTAGACCCAGATAAACGCTGTAAATGGTCCTCATGAGAATCTGCATCATGCAGTGAGGTTATTCCTTTTGTTACCGTACTTGGATCTGCCCAGTCCATTGCCTCAACATGCTCTCTTGCTGCACTTACCAACTCATTTTCCTCAGATTCCATTTCCGACAATTCATCTTCTGTAACACCTAATGAGAGCATCAAATTGCGATGGGTTGGAAGTGGATCTTTTGCTTCCCAATAATCAAGCAATTCACGATCAACATAACCAGGAGGTGTTCCTGATGGTGCTCCAAGATACAAATCATCGTGATGATGGGCATGTCCGCATCCCCTCATAGTTTCAACATGAATCAAAGTAGGACCTCCTCCAGAAAGTGTGAATTCTCTTGCACATGCGACTGAAGAATGCCAAGAGGCTGGGTCAGAACCATCTATTGTCCAAGATGGCATACCCATCGCTATTGCCTTATCCGCCCATAGCTCAACATTAGATTGGTTAATTGGAGGTGTATCCAAAGCGATTTGATTATTCTGTAGAATGTAAGATATTGGCAGTCCTCTTGTCGCTGCAAGATTGAGTGCTTCCCACCATTCTCCCGATGAAGAAGAGCCTTCACCGATGCATGCTACGTGGAATCTTCCATCCTCTTTTTTCCAGGAGGATAGAGCCATACCCGTCAGCGTTACACTGGCAATCGGTAGAGGAGCAGTTGGCGGTAAAACACCTCTATGGAAACAGCCGACGTGTAAATCTCTACCACCTGCTGCTTCGATTCCTCCATTCATTACAGAATCAGCCTTGCCCATTTGTGCTGTCATTAGATCTGCTGGAGTGTCTCCCATTGCCATACACAAGCCAATATCTCGAATCATAGGGGCAACAAAGTCCCCGTCATATGGCGAGTCTGGCTCATTAGTTTGGTTTCTTTTCAATGCAGTAGCAACAGCAACACAGCCTTCTTGCCATGTAGACCTGAACCCTTTTCCACCGAATTTACCTCCATCAGGAGTGTCCATCCCTACTGTGAATATTTCCTTCAGATGGCTATCGAGGTTACGCGTCCTAGTCATCATTCTCTGCCATTCCATTCGCATTTCCATTGAAACTGACATGTAATGAGCTAATCTTCTCAAACAAAGTGCTACATCAACCAGGAACCTGTCACCTCTTCTCTCAAGATGCAATTGTGAATCCCTTCTAGGAATGATTTCTCCTTTTGTCAAATCTTTGACCTTGCCTCTACCCGAAAGCCCTTGCTTAAGGGCATCTAGAAATCGGTTGGAAAACTCATGCCATTGCTCGCCGTCAAACGATTGCTCGTCTCTATGAACGAAATCCCAAACTGCACCAATCAACTGCAAATGACCATCATGCCTTTCCGCAGCAAAGCGCAGTAACTCACTTTTTGCTGCATCAGCAGGTAAAGGATTTGTGAAATCAAGAGCCTTTGAGGGTCTCCAATCCTTACCACGAATAGGCGGCATCTGTCCTTGAGTCATGGTTCATCCCAACACTCCGAGAAGGAGGTTTCTTATCAGCCATGCCATTGCTTATTCATTCGGATTCAAGGCGCTTAGACATCTCGGTATTGTAACAATCACGCAACATTTGTCGATTAGTAACTGTAATGATTAATCCAACGAACATAGGAATAGCTAGTATTCCAAGAGTAATTCCCCAAGATCCTGTGTAATCAAATACAGGACCGATTACCATAGGTCCAATTATTGTCCCTGCAGCCCACGCAGTACCAAAGGCTCCAAAGGCAAGACCAGCACCTCCTTTCCCGTATACTTGAGAAGTTGCTGTATCAACCATAGGTAACATCGGAACTTGGGCTGCAGCAATTGCGAATTGGAATATTCCTAGAATCACGATAATGCAATATGCAGCCAACGTTGCATCGCTAATCGAATAGGCAACATATCCTGCTGCAAGCATTGCTATAGTTACTATCCACCATCCAAAAATCATGTATTTTACTGGACCGTTACGATCTACCAATGCACCCCACATCCAACCTCCAATACCCTGTGCTACAACCATTACGAGAAGTACTGCTCCAATCCAAGCAGCATTTAATCCAAGATTATCCTCGAGGAATAGGGGTATTCCTGCTTCCAGTGCACCAGTGGCTAAGGTTGTCATAGTAACCAATAATCCAATTCTGAATAAAACTGGATTCTGAATGAATACTTTTAGCGGTACTGAGCCCTGGGCAGGCTCACCACTACCTTGCCCTAATTCCTTTGTAGTAACATAAACCACAGGTATGATTGCTGCTGTAATCAATGCCAGGCCAATAAATGCATATTCAGGGCCAATTGTATAAGCCACCCCGCCTATAACTGGACCTAGAAGACCACCGATTGTTGCCATTGCAATTAATTTTCCAGAAATTTCACCAAACTTAGTAGGCCATATATCGCTTGCAGCAGCGAATCCAGCGGTTAGTATTGCAGCACCTGAAAGACCATGGATCAATCTGGCAATTGCAAGGATAATGAAGCCATCAACAAATGTGACTTTCATTGCAACTAGGTACAGCAGTGCTGCTGCAGTAAGGCAGAACAATGAGAACAGAATTGTCTTTCCTGCACCAAATTTGTCTGTGATTCTACCAGTCTTGGGACCGAGTAGGAATAAAGGAACTGCCCAAAGTGAAACCAAGGCTGTAGCTTCGGTATTTGATAATGCAAACTCTTGTTTCCACGATGGTAAAATTGGTACGATAAATGCATAACCAAGAAAATCAACTAGAAAAGCACAAGATAATGCCCAAAAAGCCCACTTCTTTTCAGTTTCATTCATTCTTCCTCATCCTCCTTGGGAAGGGAGGAAATTACATCCCCCAACATTTCTGTGACATCTTCTATTCGCGTTTGTAAGGTAAGATCTGCAACATTTCCAGGCTTTCCAACATCCCACATAAGTTCGTGAGCAGTTTCTGCAACTAAACGAGTAAACTTGAGTACTGCAGGATCTATTACGACCTGATCCTTATCGGGAATCAATGCAACCAGTTCGGGTTGTTCGTCGAGTATTTCATCCATTATACCCTCTATCTCACTAGCAATCCCATCTGCTTGATTTTGTAGGATTTCTTCCATAGAACTACCACTGGTTTTCCTAGCAGTAGATTTAGAACCCAGTTTGGCACTCTTTTTGGCAGTTGGTAATCCCTGAGTTGCTGCTTGTTCTTCTTGCATATTGGAGGAATCCATATCCCCAACAATACTGTTTAGTGCAACCCTAAGGATGTTGGACATAAGTGAAGGGTCTAGGTTTTCTTCAACCTCAATACCCTCTTCTCCTAACTGAGTAAGAATTTCATTAATAAAATCAACATTGATCTTTTCAGGTGTTACAATTCCTTTGAGCATCGGCAATGCCCATTTGCCATCACTCATGACCATTGAAACGTCAAATGAACCAGCACCACCTGTTCCCGCTGCATTAGCAACTTCAGCAGGTGGTGGGACGAATTGCTTCTTGGAATGCTTCTCCAGTTGACCGAGCAATTTGTTCATATCAACAGGCTTGGAGATGACTTCACAAATTCCTGCTCTAGCTGCTGAGGACAAGTAATCATCAGATACGGTTCGTGAAAGTACTACGATTCTACATTTGAAAGCAAATTCAGGATCTGACATCAATCTTTGAGATGCATCTATGGCATCTCCAGTTTTCCATTCCCCATCGATTAGAACAACTTCAGGCATCGTAGCTAGGGCAGTTCCTTCCGCTTGCCGCAAAGTACCTGCTCGGGTAACTTCGTAGCCTGCACGCTCCAATGTCCCAGCAAGAAGGTTACGCCGACCTTCATTCTCGTCGGCTACGATGAGTTTCGGCACAGACTGTTGCTCTACTATTAGCAACTTGAATGTTGACCCGTTGTAGATGTGTCTCAGCCTTGAATTATGCCTTCTGGGTCAACATCGGCCCAACCGATAATACCGCCTGACAAATTGTACATTTTCATGGAATCATAACCGGCTTCCAGTAAATGCATGATTGCGAGTTGTGACCTCATCCCTGATCTACAGTGAACTAAAACGTCTACATCCTTGGGAATACGGCCTATAGCCGACAATATCTCAGTGTGGGGGCATAAATCAACTGCTTTTGCAATTCTTGCTTCTTGATTCTCTTGTTGTGAACGAACATCGATGAAATAAGGTGACCATCCATCTTTCATTTTAGCGATCGCATTAGCGGAGTCGATTTCGTGGAACATCATTCCTGCCTGTGAAGGATTTGGCTCTTCAATGTGTTCATTGTCCGAATTTGTGAACTTCAGAATCTTTTGAGTAGATTCAAGTGCATCATATATCAGCAATTTACCAGATAGGGGTTCACCAATATTGACCAATATTTTCACTGCTTCGTTTACCTGTAAACATCCAATAATCCCCGGCAAAACACCAAGAACACCTGCCTCGGAACAAGATGGTATCAAATGGTCAGGCGGTGCTTCAGGAAACAAATCTCGGTATCGAGGACCTCCTTGATAATTGAACAATGACACTTGCCCCTCGAATCTATAAACAGAGCCATAGACCCATGGAATTCCCAATTTCACACATGTATCATCAATTAGATATCTTGTCGAAATGTTGTCAGTACCATCGATTATCAAATCATGACCTAAGAACATCTCATTTGCATTTGAGTCATCGAGACGTGAGGTGATTGATTTAACTGAAATGTTCGGGTCTAAATCAGTGACATATCTCTTTGCAGATTCCGCTTTAGGAGTCCCAATATCTGATGTTCGATGTATGATTTGCCGTTGTAAATTTGTTATGTCAACAACATCATCATCAACAATTGTCAAATGACCAATCCCTGCTGCTGCTAGATATTGAATTACTGGGCTTCCTAATCCTCCAGCACCCACACAAAGAACTCTAGATTTAGCAATCTTAGCTTGACCTTCAGCACCAACTTGAGGAAGCAATATGTGCCTCGAGTGGCGTTCAAGGTCGACCATTTGGATTCCTCAGTGTAGGTTTTCTTCCAACCAACGTTCACAATCGATCGCTGCCTGACATCCTAATCCTGCAGCGGTAATTGCTTGCTTGTATCTCGTATCAACAACATCACCTGCTGCAAATACACCTGGAATGCTAGTCATTGTATGCTCCTTGTGAATGAGATATCCTTCACCATCGGTTTCCAATTGACCTTCTAGGAAGCCGGTAATTGGGGTGTGTCCAATTGCAATGAATGCACCAGAGACCGCTATCTCTTCTGTTGAGCCGTCTCTAGGGTCTTCTAGAACTGCACCAGTGAGTCCTGATTCATCAGAGAGCCACTTCTTGACTTGTCTGAAAGTCTTTATTTCGATTTTTTCGTGATTAGCCGCACGATCATACATCACCTGAGATGCCCGGAAGACATCTCTTCTGTGTACCAAAGTAACCTTAGATGCAAACCTAGTCAAGAATGTTGCTTCTTCCATTGCAGAGTCTCCTCCACCCACAACAAGAATTTCTTCGCCTTTGAAAAATGCCCCGTCACAAGTGGCACAAGTAGAGATACCTCTTCCTTTCTGTTCTTCTTCTCCTTCAACCCCAAGCCAGATAGATTCCGCACCGGTTGACACAATTATTGAGTGAGTTAGAAACTCTTCACCTTCAGTGTATACCTTGAATGGACGCTGTGAGAGATCGACCCTCTCGACGTTTCTATCCTGTACCTCCAAACCAAACCTTTCAGCCTGTTCTCGAAGTTGCATCATCATCTCAGGACCACCGATTCCTTCTGGATATCCTGGGAAGTTTTCGATGTCGCTTGTCAACATCAATTGTCCACCTGACATGTATCCCGCAAACATCAGAGGCTCTAACATAGCTCTCGATGTGTAAAGACCCGCAGTGTAGCCCGCAGGACCACTTCCAATGATAATTACGTTGCGTACTTCGCCGCTCATGTCTTCTTCCAAGGCGATAACCTCCTTGAACATTTTCTCTCAATATTCATCAATGGGCCCCTGTACGGGGTAAATATGGACGTACTTTCTCATTGGCTTTGGAGCGTCGCTATAACCAGAAAGAAGGTTTCTTGGAAAGTAAGTGGACCAATGGGTGTACTTCCTGATTTACTAGCATTTGTGCCTGCCTCTTTCTACAGATTAGCAAATGGAATTCCAAGACAGAGTGTAGATGATGAAACAGTCACCTCAGACATGCCATTCGCTTGGGAAATTTACCAGTGGACACATTCTCTGACCATAGTTGCATTCTTGTATGGTTGTGCCTATTACTTTCTCAAATCAAAAGGTCATGAAAAACCCGGATACATGGCTGGAATTTTTGTATTACCTTGGTTTTTCCATATCTTAATCGACATACCAGGACACACACTAAGGTTCTTCCCAACCCCGGTATTTCACCCTTGGAGTGATGCGATGTTTGATGGGGTTAGATGGAGTACATGGTGGCTATGGTTCCCACAGTTATTCGTACTGCTAGGAATTTGGTGGTTCATTCTGAAGAAAGAAAACCATGTTCTTTTGAGACCTAGAGCATGGAAGATATTGCAGAAATAGACGCCCTTGCATGTGGCTCTAGCCTTGGTTCAATATGCTCCGGTTCCGCTCCTGGTCCAATTATTCCTAACCCGATTGGCTTGTTTGTAGATAATTGAAGGTCAATGATTGATTTCAGAACTGCTTGACCCATCGCAAGACCATGTTGAGTACTTCCCTTCTCAATTATCCCAAGGCACGCTGCACCGACAATATCTGTGTTAATTACTCTAGATAGAGCAAGAGGTACTTCCATTGCACCAGGAACCCAAATTACTTCACTTACGTTCAATCCTTCTTGCTTTGCTTGATCTTTGGCCAAACTTAGCATTCGCTCAATTTCCACTTTGTGATAACTTCCGCATACAATAGCAATATTTCTCAAGTTCTCGCCTCCAATATCCGTTCTACAGTTGACACAATGGTTTGTGTCATCGAATCTATCTCAATGTTGACTTTGTCGCCAACCTGCTTGTTTCCAATTGTGGTTATAGCAAGTGTTTCTGGAATCAAATGAAGACTGAATCCCCCTTCATCCACTTCACCAATTGTCAGAGAAATACCATCTATTGCGATGTATCCCTTTTCTTGTACAAATTTCATGATTTTTGGTGGGCAAGATATTCTGAGGTCAAGATTTTCATTGCCTTGAACACGATTAGACAATTCTCCTAACCCGATGATGTGACCCGAAAGCAGGTGGCCTCCCAATTCGTCACCCATTTTTAGAGCCCTTTCAAGATTTACAAGGCTACCAATCGACTTGCTGCCCAAAGTAGTTTTTTGTAGTGTTTCGGGAATTACATCGAAAGAAATCTTTGGTGAATTTATCTCAACGACTGTCAGGCATGTTCCATCTATGGAAACCGAAGCTCCTTGAGCAAGGCCGTCTGTAGATACTGAATTGAAATCAATGACCAAACGAATCACATCTGAGCCTGAAATTTCAGTAATCTCTCCAGTTCCAGCTACTATTCCAGTGAACATTTTACCACCTATTGATTCTGCGTAGAGGATAATTCCAAGATTCTAGCGATGATTTTTCTTGTTCCATCTAAATCATCAGATAGCCCTTCAACTCTTACCACTTTGATATGATCTAATCCTCTACTGATTAGCGACTCTCGAATGCGCTCCTCCGCATGTTCTTGGTCATAACCCAATGCAATAACATCTGGTTTTACCGCAGGGAGAATATCAAAGATTGGAACATCGGGAGGATTGCCGATTACTGCCTCATCTACTGGCTTCAATCCTTCGACCATCCTTCTTCGCAAATTCTGTCCAGTAACAGGTTCATGCTTCCTCTTACGAACAGTATCATCATGAGCGACAACAACAATCAGGTAATCGCCAAGGGATTTTGCCTGTTCCATGTAATGCAAATGTCCTGCATGTAGTAGGTCGAATACACCAACTGCCATAACTCGGGTCATACGTATTACCTCTGGGAAGTATGTTACCTCACAGGTTGAGGGCTTTAATCAGTTCTTCTCCTGTCAAAAATGGAATATTTCGCTCCGCTGCCCATATTCTTGCATCATCAACAGATAATGCCAGGTCACCATCAGGTTGCAACATTTCTGCTCCGATAACCACTGGTGTCATCCCTGAGAGTCTTGCCAATCCAACAGCCAATTCAGTGTGCCCCTGCCTACGGTTTAGGCCACCTTCTGCCTCTCTGCAAACGGGTATGTGTCCCGGAGTTCTGAACTCTTTACCCAGTCTCTCAAGAGCATCATCGTCATCGCTTAATTCAGCATATAACTCTGCAAACCTTTTGGTAGTTAGAGCTCTATCTCTATCAGTGATTCCAGTAAACGTATCTCTGTGGTTTAGAGAAAGCGTGAACGCAGAGCGAGTATCATATTGTAGATCGTCTGTTTGAAGTTCTCTCAATACGGGATGATCCGACATAAGTCGCTCATCCATGTGTAAATCTTGCAAATATGGGAGGGAAAATCTCTCTCCAACTTCATGTCCGATTGCAAGGAAAAGTAATCCGCCGCAGTCGAACCTCAACTGACGCATTGTTGCTGGTTCAGCGAATTGTCCTGGAAATAACAAATCTGTTTCTCCCTCTCGATTTTCAGCATCGAATAAACAGACAGGATTTCCGTTGCGGAAGGCTTCAATTGCCGCTTCAACATGTTCCTCCATGTCTGTGCCGGTTGGGTTCATACACATGAATCCAATCCCTCGCTAATTAAACCGAGTTTTTGCCTTCTGACGGAAAGGGGTTAACATAGGACAGCCCTTCGGCCTGTTCTGCGGGGAGTGGGTTATGCCAGTAAAATTGGGTCCAGCGGGAGTTCCACTATCATGTAAAGGGCGTACAATCGTCGAAGGTATGGACGACATTATATCTCTAGGATTAGAGACTATGGAAGTACAAACAGTGCGCATGGTTGCGCCGCAGCACTTCGAACAATACTGGCAAGCAGGTGTTCTTGCTAACAAAGCAGGTTTCGAAATGAACATTCATGGACCATACTATTCGGAACTTCTTGGAGACAAATTACAGAGAAATCGCAGCCTCGCCAAGGTCGAAGCGGCGCTACAAGCAGCGAAAACAATCAATGCTAGACACATTACACTTCACGCTGGCCACTATGGAGAGACCGGAAGAGGGCAAGCAGCGAATGAACAAGTAGCAAGTGTGTTCAAAGGGATTGTCCAGCGAATCGGTGATATTTGGAATGATGATGAAGAAATCTATCCTGTTTTCCCTTGGCTTAAAGAGGGAACTCCGTCAAAGATTGGAGTCGAAACTAGTGGAAGACAAGAACTATGGGGCAGTCTAGAAGAAGTTCTCGAAGTCGTAAATCACGTTGAAGGAACAATTCCTGTTCTGAATCTCGCTCACATACATGCTAGAGGACACGGCCGACTAAGAACTTCAGAAGACTATGGAGAATTATTCGATCAGGTGAGAGAAACTATTGGAACAAAAGAATTCTATTGCCACTTTTCAGGTGTAGAACACAGAATGGGTAATGCAATGCATTACACGCAGATTAAGAAATCAGACCTAAACTTTGAACCTCTTGCTGAATTCATTATTGAAGAAGGTGCATGGTTGGATATGACTCTCATCTCCGATTCACCTCTATTGGAACACGATGCAATGTACATGGTACAGAACATTGAGCGTGCACGTCACCGCCAACTTGAGAGAAAGGCTCGTGAAGACAGAAGGAAAGCTCTTGCTGCACAAGCAAACATCTCTCCAGAAGAGATGGCTGCAAGAGAAGCAGAAATTGCAGCTGCAAGAGCAAAAGATGCTTTGGCAGCCTCACAACCTCCTCCTCAACCTAAGAAAGAAGAGAAGGCTGAAGAAGAGGCTCCAAAAGAAGAGACTCCAAAGAAGGCTCCAGCAAAGAAGGCTGAAAAGAAAGAGGAAACCAATGACGACCTGTTCCAAGTTGAAGAGGACGATGACGACTTATTCTGATAGAGAGTCGATCATATGGCATTACCGATTCTATACTCGTTCCGTCGATGCCCATACGCTATGCGTGCCAGGATGGCAATCGTGCGAACTGGTTTCAAAATTGAACACCGAGAGGTAATCCTCAGAGATCGCCCAGCGCATATGATGGAAATATCCCCGAAGGGGACTGTCCCTGTACTACTTTTGCCAGATGGCACCGTAATCGAGGAAAGCCTAGAAATTATGGAATTTGTACAATCTTGGAATCTAAATGAAGAAGAAAGAAATTGGGTTAATCGTAATGATAACGAATTCAAATTCCATCTTGATCGCTACAAATATCCAAATCGATATGATGGTGTGAACCATCTAGAACATAGAGAAGCAGCCTCGGAATTTATTTCAGATTTAAATCAAAATATTCCCGAAGGCAATCTAAGTGATGCGATTTTCCCCTTTATCAGACAATTTGCTAACCATGATAGAGAATGGTTTGACACACAAGATTGGGATAATGTTCACGAATGGCTGGAAGG
>CAXGTB010000010.1:0-16639 GCA_964012565.1 uncultured euryarchaeote
ATGCTTAGAAGAACAGTAAACTGTCAATTTAGAACATTTGAAACGACCGGCCAGGAAAAAATACCCGCCGATAGAGGCAGCATGTGTTCGGCTTGGCACACCAATGGTCTGATGGACCCGGTATCGATATTTCTCACACATCCGAAAAAATTCGTGGTCGGAGGAAGGCACGATTTAGTCACAAGACCAATACTTGGATTTTGGGCTCGAAAATTTGCGGTTCAACCAGTCGTTCGTAAAGCAGAATTGTTACGCGGCGGATGTTCTGAGGAAGAGGCAAATTACCTCAACGGGCGCTCTCTCTTGAATTTAGCAACAGGAATTTCTCATGGATTTGGTTGTGCGCTATTTCCAGAAGGGACAAGCCATTCACAAAGCCATCTGATCCGATTAAAAACCGGTCCATTTAGAACGGTTTTAGCAGCAGCAGCACACGCTAAAGCAAATGGCGAAAAGCCTCCCGCTCTGATTCCAATCGGTCTACATTTCAGAACCAGGCATCTATTCAGAACGGATTGTTGGATTGAGTATGGCGACCCAATAGAATTGCCCCATGAAGAATTGCCAGACGAACTAATCGAAAAGGTTGGGGCGGGCGATTGGATGGAACCCCCTGCAGACCTTGTTACCGGCCTGAGAGACAAGCTAAAGGAAAACTTGGAGCCACTCACTCCGAATCGAGAAACACACAGCGAAGTAAACAGAGATTCAGTAATCGCCCACGCCGAAAGGCGCATCCAAAACAAACCCCAATTGTCTTGGAGAGAAGAAGTACTGGAAGTTCGCCGTTTGAGAAGCGAACCTGCATCTCCCGAGATTCAAGAAATTGCAACTAGGATTGGAGATAAACTCGCCGAAGAAAATTTGGACGGAAGAGACATTAATTCGAATTGTAGTGGCCTTAGAGGATTTTCCCTATCAGGCAGCATCCTAAATCTTCTCAAATTAGTGCCGTTTATTCTATTCTTGCCTATTCTGATATTATGCATGGGCTGGCAGATAGCCATGGGAAGGATTTTGGGAGACAAAACAGATGAAGGCCTTGATGCAAGAACATCGTACCATATGCTGTTTGGAATGTTCGGCTCAATGTTATGGTGGCCAATTTTAGCAACCATAATCACGCTCCTAACAATTGCCTTTAATTCAGAAATCGACTCTGAATTAGGCTATGATCTACTTGGAATATACGGCGGCGCGATTTGGCAAGAAATATTCGCAGGCGCCTCTGTATGGGTATTCTCGATATTCCTCTTCTGGCTTTCCGGAGTCTCTTTTGCTAACGGATGGGACGCAGTTTCCGACTTTGCAAAATGGACTCGTAGAATGAAAACCAACCCTTCTGTAAGTGCAGATATCGCAAAATTACGTGACTTGTTGAACTGAACGGTTCAAGTTAGGTGACGGTTTCGCAATAGGTATGTCGCCCGCTGAAGCAGAGAAATTAGTCCGCTCATGGTTAGCTAGTGAGAGAATTGAAATTCGCGAGCAAGAAGACCCACGGGCACAAATGCATTTGTTGGTAAAATATCCACAAGGTAAGAACGGACATATGTTCGCAGTAGTCATTCCAAAAGGCAGGGATTTGCTTGCGATTTCGTCTATGACTAGAGTTGATGAAGGACAACAATCCGCAATGAAAGATCTCATGAAAACCGACGAAGATGAATGGAAAACATGGATGCATGAATGCAGGATGCAATTAATCGCTTCAGGAATAGACTGGGGGATCCATCTAGGACATTCTGGAAATGAAAGGCCCGGCCCACTCCAAGCATTCAATGTTAGTGAGCCACTTTGGTTTGATGGATTGACAAAGAACGAGATGATGCAAAATTTACGCAGCCTCTGGTTAGCAAAATTGGGCGTAATTCATGAAATTAAATACACATTTGGAACAGGTTCGGGCAAACCCGGCCCTGTTGATGACTGGAAAAATAAGAAGGACGGAAAACAAAGAGTGGGCCGCCCTTCTTCACCTCAACCAACTGAAATTCAAGCGGATGAATCGATGTCTTTTGGGGAAGATTTTGACCCAACAGATTGGCTTTGAATCACATCTTGTTGTAACTACCTCGTTATGACCTGAAAGGGGCGCGGTTAAGTACCAGTAGTGTAACCATAATTTGTCGTTAGAGAGGAATCCGTATGGGAGGAAAATTCAAGTCAATCAGCCTTGCAGCAATTATGCTGCTTTCAACACTATCTGGAATAATGATGGCAGCTCCTGCCGCAGCAACTCAAGTTGTGATTACAGAAGCCATCCAAGTCGTTGATGGAGGGGGGTCTTCAGATCGCATGGCCGCCATTGCATCAGATTCTGAAGGCAACGTCCACGTAGTTTGGAGTAGATCCAATCAGCACTTGTATTACTCAATGATTTCACCGCGCGGTGAAACTCTTATCGACGCCACACAAGTGACAAACGCCGGTCTCCACAAGATTTTCCACCCAGATATGGTAATCGATGAAGAAGACCGCGTCCATATCGTTTGGGCAGATCACTCAGGCCAACACAAAATAATGTATACAGCATTACATCCTTTCAATACAGCAATGGATGGAACTGTATCTGACGACGGTACACTTACTGCGATCGATGATTACATTGTAGCGCAACACATCAACAATCGTGACTGGCCAGCAATCGACGTAGATTCCCTAGGCAACCTCCACATTGTTTGGCAAGATAACTATGATTCACTAGACATGTTCTTCCAGCAGCCACAGATTTACTACAAGATGCTACAACCCGACTATAGTGTACAGAACGCAATTATTCTGTTCGACGACACCCTGTTAACTCCAATCATTGGGCACAAAGGACACCCTGACGTTGTAGTAGATGCTAACGACTACGTTCAAATCGCATGGGACGATACTCGTGGTGGCAAGGTAGAACTGGTATTTATTGTAGATACATCAGGTTCTATGTATTCCGAGTGGGCTGATGTCTGTACTGTAATTTACGGTGGAAACTTCGCTTCAGGCGGATACTTCAAGGGAATCAAACCGATGCTACAAGAAGGAAACATGACCGTTTACGAAACAATCTACGGCCTAGGAAACACCTTGCCTAGTGTAGCACAATCTGGAAATTGTGCATCATACTATCAGAGCGGACAAGGCCCTAGAAACACCGCATTAGGAATCGCTCCAGGAGATGACTCTGGAGGACTTAGAGTATTACCGGGAACAGTGTATAACGGCGCAACATACTCAGGTTATTCAGGAGAAGATTGGGGACCAGGATCCAACTGGGCTTGCTTATCTTGGAAAGATGCAATTGGCAATGTTCCAGGAAACCCTCCAACTTCATCAGACCACAAGTGGAATCCTAACGCTACTAAGATAGTCATACCAGTATCTGATGAAGGACCTAAAGATGGAGATCCTTCACAGCAGGCAGATGATACAACTTCGATTAACGAGGCCCACGACAGCTGTGTGAATGCAGGCGTCGTGCCAGTAGGGCTGTACGGACAATCATACGGTGGCGCCAATAATATCGAATCCCACATGCGTGATTTAGCTCAATGTCCAAACGGAGTAGTTTCAACCGCAACAAGAAACTGCCCGGGCAATTCTGTTCGCTCTACCGACGCAGGTGGTCAAACCTACGAGTTCCCTTCCGGAACCGGTGGTGCTAGCCAAATGCAACTTCTTGTCGAAGCAATGGTTTACATCTCGACTAACAATTCTCGTGAGATTTTCATGACAGTTCTTGACCCATACGGTAAGATGAACAACGACCCAACATGGATTCCAGGAAACCCTGGACACACAACAACCGGCAGTGGTTACCAAGAAGACACTGGACGTGGAAGCGATGGGCACCTAGTGGTTGTTAACGACACCCGTGTCACTATTGATGACGCGTTCTCCTTCCACCCTTCTATCGCCGTTGATATGCAAGGTAACACGCACATTGCGTGGATGGATGGCCGCGATTACGGATTCGAAAAGAACGTACCTTACGAAATCTACTACACAAAACTACGTCTTCAGGGAGCAGGAGAATGGGACGGAGTTTCTGAAGGACTGTCTACTTACGCGATTAAGAGAATAGAAGACACTCCAATCTCTGAAGTAGAAGGTCCAGGAAACATGCCCCAAGGAAGCAGTCAAAACTCAGCCTACCCTTCATTACTAACCGATCCTCAGAACAATGTTCACATCGCGTGGCTTGACTTTGGTAATGGTAGCGCAGGAGAGGAAGTACTCTACACAAGGCTGAATGCTACAGAAAACACAGGGCCGGGGGCAACAGCTCTGGATGCATGGAATTCGACTGCAGTTACTTCATGGTCGTCGTTCAAACTTGGGCCAAGCCAGTTATCCAAGCCATCTCTAGGACAACCTCCAGCATTCGCAAATGACTTAGGTAGCGGAGCCCACATTGCGTGGTCTGACACGAATAAATGTTCGAGTGAAAGCAACGGCGGACCTTGGACAATTTGTTATTCACATGTCTTGACAGGACAAGTTGATGTAGAGTTTGATGAGGGAGAAACATACTATCACGTGATTGAGCCTGGAGAACAGACGATTTACAATTTAACAATCAATAATACAACTCCTGGGCCAAAGGACTTAGTTGCAGATACATACAACTTGAACCTTACAGGAATGCCAGAAAATTGGACAGCAAACCTGTACTTCTCTAACAATCATACTGCGATTTTACCAGAGACGCCGATCTTCCTAGAAGGCGGAGAAATGGCCCGCATGTACCTCCGAGTCAGAGCTCCTTCGATCTATCAAGCAGCCGAGGACCAATTAGCGGAAATCGTAGTTTCTGCAATTTCGATGAAAGACCCAGCGATTCGTTCAGAGAGGCTAACACTTACTCTGATGGACGTTGTTCACGGTATTGATTTGGATACCAGTCATAGAATGGCGGATGTAGAACAAGGGCAAACAGCGATATTCTCGATTACAATAACCAATACGGGCAACGTCTATGACACGTTTGCATTCTATGATCCAAATAGCTTGGAAGGCCAGCAAGAATGGCTACTTCCATTCGGATGGCAAGTAAACTTCCCTATGCAAGTTGCTCTAGATCCGGGACAGTCTGTTACCAAGAACTTGGAACTCACAGTACCGACGAGTCAAGACCCTGGAACATTCGTGCTATATGTCAAAGGATGGTCGGAAGGCGAACCGATTAAGTCTCTAGAAAAAGGAACATTCGACGTACTCGAATTATGGGTTAACGTTTCTATTCGTTCGATAGGAAATATCGTATTCGAGATATATGACACAAGTGAAATTATCCTACCAGGTGCATGTGCAATGTACAGCATCGATGTAATCAAGAATTACGAACCTGGATATCTGGTGTTTACTACACCGGGCGCTCCTGAAGCAAAACCCGCTGAGATAGACATGAACACTTGGAGACAAGATCACTGGACAGTCACACTAGACTTTTCCAATGCATCAGTAGGTCCGAGAGATCCATCAGATCCGAATAGTCCGAGGTTGTGGCCGGTAGGAGATGCTCGTACACTAAATGTAGCAGTTTGCGCTCCATACAATGCGAATGCAGGACTAGGTCCGGCTGTAACCGTAAAAGCACACTTAGAGGGCTACCCGAGGGTTGCCGACTCAGTGATTCTCTCAACCAACGTAATCCACGTGTTTGATTTGGTTGCAGATGTAGAAACAACGGAATACTCCGCTAACCCTGGTGACAGTTGGATTATTCCTACTACAGTTACCAATGCAGGTAATGGGCCAGACAGATACGATATAAGATTGGGACGTGTATATGAAACGGACAGCCAAATCGATGTACTATGGGACATAGACATCCCCCGCTCGATTCTGACTGAACTTTCTCGTGGGACTTCGCAGACAGTAGATGTCACAGTAAATATCCCAACACAAGTTCCTGCTGGAGATTACACAGTTGTTATTCAAACATTCAGCGAAGAAGACTATCCTGATGCTAATGGCAAGAGGACCCGACTTCGAGCCGAGACCGTGCTACAAATTACTGTGAATGAATTCTATGATATGCAAATTAGCATGGATCCGTCTATTGACAACGCAGTGAAGACAAGCGCTCCTGGTAGAATCGTCGAATTCGTTGTAAATGTAACCAATGCAGGTAACGTACCAGACACACCTTCCCTGCACAATCATACAGCAGCTAAAGATCCTTCAACCGGCAGTGTGATTTGGAATACATTGCCAGGTATGGGAAGCCTGTCCGATTGGAGAGTTGACTGGAAGATAATCAGATACGTTGGCGATTTAGTCGTTGAAGCAGAATGTGTCGTAATGGCATCAGATGCAGAAGAATTCCCAGATGACACCTGTGTTTACTTGGAAGACATTGATGAGTGGAGGTTACCAGAAATGGATCCTTACACAACACACACAATGGTTGCAACTGTTCACATAGCGACAGGTGCTAAACTAGATACTCGAGATATCGGATTGAAAGTTACAAGCATGGCTGGAAATATGGAAAACGATGGCGACCATGACGACAGCCCTGAATGGACAGGCGAACTATTGGACACTAACGAGCTAATTGTTACATTGCGTCTACGCGCACCTAACTTGGTAATCTACGAAGTATCGGCTACTCAAACCAGTAACGAAGTTGGAAGCACACTTCCAGTGCGTGTTGTACTCCAGAATACCGGAAATGTCCACGCCACTAACATTGAGGTTGTTCTTTGTGAGTTTGATGATGCGGATGATGAAGTAATGGATGATATCAAGAAGAATGGCTGCCCAGAAGACAGTATTGTCAGCCGCCAAACAATTGGAGCACTGTTAGCACCAGACGCAAGCGAGGAAGCACAAGAAATCGAGTTGTACTTGCTATATCCTGTTTCAGCAGGTTCTCACGACGTTGTGGTAGTGGTTGACCCTTCCAACTCAATCGTAGAAGTCAGTGAATCTGACAATATACGATTAATTGAGGATGAACTAAGCAGCGACTCTCCATTCATGGATGTTGCAGGGGAAATCATTAGCGATTGGGCGTTACCATTTGGTGTACTTCTTCTTACATTCTCTCTATTCGGTGTTCTTTACCTTGTAGGCAAAGGACGTCGTGCGGATGTTAAGAACCGCCTAGCAGAGCAAAGTAGCCTTATTTCAGTTCTAGAAGACGACGAAAACTGAAACGCACGAAGGCATTGATCTCACTGATTTTCAGTGGGGTCAATGCCTAATGCTGCCCACCATGGCAATTCGATATTTTGTGGCGCAGCAATGAACTGGCCACCTCTTTCTGCAATTTGCCTAACCATTCGTGAACGCACCTCATCCATCAGCTTCTCGCTAGCTTCAGCCCCCAAATTTAGCTCGCGAGCAAATTCTTTGAAATTGAATTTTGAACCAGGAGATTCCAAAATATTGTGAACCATCAATCTCTGTTCATACGATTCGAAGTCGTTGTCAACAGTTGATGAAACACGCTGTTTGATTTGTTGGTGTAATGCAATCAATGCATCTCTTTCACGATCTAGATTTTCAATAGCTTCGGAGATTGATGACAAATGATGTGCCCCTTCGCCCACTCCGATCATTTTTCTCCCACTAACGGTCTCAGCCACATTGACCATCTCGCCATTTAATCGATTAGATAACTTTAGAGGGCCACCGGCCGGTAATATGCGCTTGCTACATTGGAAAAGATCTGGCCCCAAATCAATACGGATAGAAATTGCTTGTTGAACAGAATAGATGTTTTTTGGAGGGCCGCCTTTGCTGCTCGCAGCCTTCATTTTTACAACAAAACCTACCTTTTCCAACATCTTGAGATGTTTCATTACCGCTTGTTGTGAAATTCCGATTTGTTTTGCAAGTTGCAAGGGGTAATGCGGCTCTCTAACCAACCGTTCAAGTATGGCTCTACGTGCCTTGTTTTGCAAGATTCCGAGGGCCTCATCAAGGTCCGCCATGACTTCACAACCGATGGTTACCTAGCGCCGGTTGCCTATGAACCCGTCGCAATTACGTTATGATTCGTCCCAATTCTTCCAAGATTCGTCTGTAGGGGGATTTTCGTGGGTGAAAGAACTCGCTTTGTTTATCGAGCCACCAGCCCTTTTCGACGTCTGCTTTATCATTCTAGTATCAGCGTCACTGAATGGACTAGGAACGTTGGCTTGCTCCTGTTCAGCATCAGGCATCTCTCCTCGAACTAATTTATACAACTGATCAGTAGTCAGAATTTCTTGATTAGCATTCAGATTTTGTTCATATGGATTCATAGATTCAACGATTTGTTGTTGAGTAAGCTGAACTTTCCCCTCTTTGCTTTTATTAATCGAGATAAGTATCCAGCCCAAGGGCACCAATATAGCACCAAGGCAGCACGCAGAGGCTACCGTCCACAATCCTAAATCGCTCGCCATTTCTAAGATAGCATCCTCTGAATTAGTGAAAAGAAGAGGCTCTTTGCACTCACCTTCTTCTTCACATTCGATTTTAATCAAAATTTCAACCTCTTCTTCAATGTCTAATTTTGTAATAGTGGAGAACTCAACATCAGATTCCATTGGCTGAAAATCACTCCTACAGCCCTCATCTACAGCCTCACCAGCCGCACCGTCTTCTACATAGTTGAATGTGACATCGTAGTTGTCATCATCGCCTTCAACATTGACAACCCAGCAACCAGGATCAAGCGTGAGCAATGTGTTAGTTCCAGTATTTTCAACAGAATGCTCAGACATCTCCCTTGGGTCGTAATAATCAGCGAAATTACCAGCTGTGAAAGATAGCGCAATTACTCCAATAAAGCCCAATGTAATACCTGTAATCAAAATCCGCTTCGGCCACGGAGAATGCTCAGGTGCTGGCTGCATGTAAACACCCTAACCGGCTACTTCTCTTCAACCAAACGGCTTCATGCTAGCCCTAATTCCTGCAATTTTTCTGGCAGATATGTATCTGTAACGAAATCTAGACCGTACTTTGCTAAAGATTGCTGTTCAGCCTTCTTTCCGATTTCTAACATCATATTGATCTGTTCTTGCCACCAACCATCGGCGAACCTTGGGTCCGATAATTCCGCGTTTAGTGCCTCAATATCCTTCTTCGATAAATCATCAGAAGGCAAGTCGTATGCGAGTATATCGTCTGCAGTAATTCCAAGATAGGTAGCGGACGGTGTTGCAAGATATTCAGAAATGTGCGCCGTCTTAATCGCTCCATACGCAATAGATGCAAAGATTCTGAATGACCAAGGATCGCCGTCCAGGAATACTACAACTGGAAGGTCCCATTCTTCATTCATGCGCTTCATCATTCTACGAGTAGAACGCGCAGGCTGCCCCTTTAGATGGATAAGGCCGCACTTGTATTCTTCATCAAACCCGTTTTCAACAAGTCTGTCAAACATACCACCAGTTTCAATCGCCATAAGGAAATTGACATCGTGTTCCTTCAATTTTATCTTTTCAATTTCAACGTTGTAAGGTAGTCCATAACCGGAGTCGCCAACATCGTCGCGCGCATTGATAGTCATCCACTGCCCTCTTCGATTCAATTCTTCAATAGTGACATTTCCAATCATTCTAGCACCGTCTTCTTCAGGTCTTAGCTTGAAATCCTCTCTCAGGCAAGTCGTAACAACTTCCAAATCTTCGGCTAGATTATTTGACTCGTTCTGACTTCCAAATTTACCCAAACCCCAACTTTCTGAAATGTAGTACATTTCTCTCAGTGTGGAAGATTTACCCGCTTCTATCATTTCTTCAATAAATTCGACAACATGGAGTGCACGAAGTAGATTCTTTGCTGATCCAAGACTTGTAGCATCACGAGTTGAACGCTTTTTACCGTACTTGTATACGCCAAGTTTTCTATCAAATCCGATGTTGTTCTTTGTACGAACAGGCAAGGTCATTGTTGGAGGCTCGCCTTTTACAATTCTATCATACATTTCTTCAACCACTAGGTGAAGACGCGCCTTTGTTAATTCAGGATCGTTCACTCTTGCCATCAGTTTTCACCTCCAAACAAAGTTGTTTGGCCAGAATTTCCTTCCACCACTCCCGGGTCATATGTTGAATCCGAATCATCGCTCTGTGTCGCGTTTTCAGTCTGATTAAGGATCAATTCTTGTTTACGAATTTCATCTAACATCTTCTCATCTAGTTTGGTTGCCCCAATTACATCTTGGCTGCCCCTAAAGAATACTTCAGTCTCGGTCCAATCTCCTTTCTCCAGATTGGAGAGAGAATATTCTACCACTGCTTTTGCTCCTGGTTCTAGGGTTTCGATTTTCCATCCCCAAATTCCCATGGCTTCCTTGCGCCCTCCACGATCATTTCCAACAAATTCTGCACCAGCCTTTTCTGGCCAATTTACCAGAATGGAGTAACTTCTTGAGCGAGATGTATAATTGAACAAAGTGATTGATACATCAACGAGTTTGGTTTCTTTATTCCACCCGGTCGTCTCGTTACATATCACCGCACTCATGATTCTCGTGATTGAACCTGAAAGATCAGGCACGGGTCGTTCGAGAATAGCTGCTGATTTTTCAGCAATTGCAGGCAAAATGTCGTTAATAAGTTCGAATTTTTCGCGCGTCTTTGCCATCTTCTTCTTTTTCTCAAGGTGTTTTCTCAATCCTCGCCCCATCTCAAGCATCGCTTTGCGAGTTTCTTCGAAAACGAACTCGTTGTCTGAAAGTGCTTCCTTTGCTTCAGAGGTGAATTGAACGTTTGTACTTGCTAGATGAACAAGTATTGCGGCCGGTCCCTTTGGAACACCCTTCCCACCAGCCTGCTCCAAACCGTACTGGCGCCAATCAACACTTTCAATTGCCTTTGTTAACAGACATCCTCCCTGCTGATACATCAATGGTACTCTATTGGCGAATCTCAATACTTCTACATGCTTGTCAGCAGACATACCTTCTCCAAAGATCAATCCAACTTCTACTTGGAACGGGTTTCCATGACTAACTGTCGGAGCCCTGGTCATAGTTGATACGAATTTTGAATCGATAGTCTTAGACAGCCCTTTCTTGATTAACATCTCTTCAATCGGGGATAGACAGTTCGTTGGCGGACTTAGTAATTTGATTGGTTTACCATTTACCTCTCGCTCGCCCTGAAAAGCCTCCAGTAGGGCCCTAACATCATCGGGCTTCATCGACTTAGGTTTCGTTGAGACTTCTAATTCTGCTGCTTCGCACAATTCTTTAGCAGCCCGCATTGAAACCCCAGAGAAATTCTGTCTTAGAAATACAGTTAGTCGAGAATCAGAAGACTCTCTGCACATCCTTTGCAACTGTCCAAGCTCGATTCCATGAGGGTGTGGTTTGATAGCATCAACTTTCGCAGGTAACCTTTCAGTCACTCTTGGCCAGTGAAATTTTTCTCCATCAGGATCTACGAATGTGATTTCTGCATGCGGGTTGACAATACTTGTCATTCGCAAATACTGGTACACAGATTGTCGGCCTCTCTGGTACTTCCCCTTCATTCGCGTTGTTACTCTAAGCCCGTGTTCTTTCAAAGTTAGATCATCGTTTTCCCAAATAATTCTTGTTTGATCACTTTTTACTGCCTTATTTTTACGGGTATCCAGCCCTATGTTTACGCTTACGGCCGTGGGGTCATCTCCGACCTTCGACATAACATGTGTTGGTTTACCAGTCGTCAACTGAGAATACATTACAACCCCTGTAATCCCAATACCTTGCTGGCCACGACTTTGTCTAATCGCGTGGAATCTAGAACCGAATAAAAGTTGGCCAAATACCTTCTCAATACTCTTTTGCGGAATTCCGGGACCGTTGTCTTCAGTTTGTAGTTCAAGAATATCTTTCTTAGAATCTACTTTAGTGATTTTAACTTTAATTTCTGGCAATATTCTAGCCTCTTCGCAAGCGTCTAATGAGTTGTCAACAGATTCCTTTACAGCCGTAATTATCGAACGCTGTAGAGAGTCAAATCCAAGGAAGTGCTTATTCTTCTCAAAAAACTCAGAAATAGCAATTTGTTTTTGGTTTCTTGCCATTTTGTCTGCAATGCCTGCCATGCGTATCACCAACTCAAAGGTCCTCCTCCGTCCTGATGACGTTGGGCCTCAAGCGGAAATAGCCCATCGCCCGAGGTTCTTGAATAATGGTGTTCAATTTGTATCATCAAGTGCAATGTGGGCAAGAGTGATTCGACGCAGATACACAATGATCCAAATTGTAATGATAATAGATGCTGTAACGGCACCCCAATATGTCCAATCCCTTCCTTCATTCATTGCAACTGAAAGGTCAGCGGCCTTTGAACCCCAATATGCGTAAAGAGCAGATGGTACAATCATCCCAGTTGCACCCCACAGGTAATCTCTCCATGTGACATCAGTTAATCCGAATCCATAATTCAACACCGGATATGGAATAACCAAACTAACGCGGGTGAGGAATACGCATCGCAAACCGTCTTCACTAACCGCTTTTTTCAGCGCGCGTAAAGTAGGCTTCCCTTGCATTTTATCATCAACCCAATTGTACAGGTATTTCTTAGTCAGCCAAAATGGTAGAATCGCACCCAAGAACGCACCAACGAATGCAATTATCCAACCTGCCCAGAACCCAAATAAAACTCCAGAAACGAATTTGTGTAGGCTTGCAGGAGCAATTAGCAATGCTAAAATTACGTAGAGGAGTAGCCATGCCACAATACCAAGCATTCCGTTTTCGGGGAACCACGCGGCCTTTTCTATTAATGGTGCAAGAAGTGTTTGCGTTAGGAAAATTATGAATGCAATACCGGCAATCACTCCAATTACGCTTAGAGTAGCCATCAATCTCTTAGACATGGAATCACGATTCTAAACAACCATCTTCCCAAGCAGTAATTTTGCCTGTAAACGCACTAGCAGCAACTGTAAGAGGGCTAGCCAAGTACAGTTTTCCTGGCCCAGAACGGCCTTGAAAATTCCTATTGATTGCAGATACAGTTACCTGAGCCTGTTGGATTGAGACGCCCGGGCCAGCGCCTATGCAGGCGCCACAACCAGGATCGATAAGTTTCACTCCAACACTTTCGAATAGTTCGTGCCATCCATTTTTGATCGCTAAATCCTTGACTTGTTTACTACCAAACTGGATGAAAAATTCAACACCCTCTTTAACTTTCAAACCAGCATCACTAGCTGCTTGGCATACTTCGGCGTAATATGCCATATCATCTTCTTTGCCAGCAGTGCAAGAGCCACCGTAGGCTATGTCAATTGAGACCTCTCCAATATCTGAGATATTTGCACCATTGGTTGGGTCCGAGGGGATTCCTTTGTCTGGGTTACCAGGGTGAGCAACCATTGGGACAATTTGCGAGAGATCGATTGTGTGTATGCCGCCGTCATAAACAGCCTCTTCATCAGGTGCAACAGATAGGGACTGCATTCTCTTCCTGTCTAAATCCTGAGCATTTTCCATCCAATCGTAAAGTGATTCGTCCGCTTCGCAAATTCCTGTTCTACCGCTACATTCAGTAGCCATATTGCAAAGAGTCGCTCTTTCATCAATCGATAGTGAAGAGAGCCCAGGCCCGCCGAATTCCATGGAACGATTCAGTGTTAATTCTTCGCGAGCATGGTCTGATAATATGTACAAAATAACGTCTTTAGCCGTACATCCATCGTTTAATTTCCCAATCAATTCAAAGCGAATAGACTCGGGTACTTTTACGAATGTAAAGCCGGAGTAAACAAGGCTTGCATATTCTGTGGCCCCGACGCCATAAGTTAGCGCATTCGACGCACCACCCATGCATGTGTGCGAATCTGTTGCTTGAATGAAATCGCCAATTTCTATGAATTCTTCTCTTGCCACTTGGTGACAGATTCCAGGAGATACTCCGTCAACCGCCGAATAATCTCTTACCCCTGTGTGCTTTTGGAATTCTACCTGTAGATCTCTGAGGGTTTGGACCTTATCCATATGCGGGACAAATTTTGGATTGTGAGCTGCGTACAATAAGTGGTCTTCAAACACTGCGAACTTGTTTGGATTTGGCAATTGATAACCCTCGCCATATTCTTCGCTTAGGAAAGTATGAACTTGAGCAGTAGTGAATTCATGGCTATAACCGCCTTGAACTTGAGCAATTACCGGGTCGTGTGGTTTGACACATTGGCCTTCGACGTGACCTACTAGATTCCTTGCAATAATCTTCTCAGCCATTGTCATCGGACCAGAGGGCGTATCTAGCGGCGGCAATGAGATTTCATCATTTGATAATTTTTCAGCAAAGGGGAATAGCCCACCGTTTTCTATGATTAGTTTAGTTACAGGATCATATCTGGACGTAAACTCATCCAGAGGTATACTTTCTCCATTTTGGAGACGCGACAACATATCATAATCTCCCATGAGTTGTCCGAGATTGATATTATTTCTTTCATGAATTGGAGCAAATGAGGAGGCGATAACAATTCTAATTCCTGCCCAGCGTTCACACTGGGCTGCTGTTTCTCGAGAGGAACCAGTGCCCTTTCTCTGTCCAGAAACAATTACTTCGAAATTGCCATTTATGAGCGCTTTTTCTGAGAAAACTCTCATTCCGTCATGCATTATCCCAGCATATGCATTTTTTGCGATTTCCGAAGGTTTGTGATCAAAACAAACCCACGCAGGAGTCATTGCATCAGTGTTTATATCGTCCAACAAATCTTCTGGAGAAACATCGCTCATTTTGAGGTTTAAACCATCATATAATTGGCGTTTTATGAGTTCCAAATCTTTGGTTAGAAAGAGAACCCGCTTCCCGGCGTCGAGGCTGATTTCTTTGGGGGGCCAACTCTCCGACATCCTCTCACCGAGGTTGTTCAGGTGGCATAATGGTATAACGGATTCGGAGGTATTTTTGTTATTCTTTACAGGCAAATTGCCCACGAGTTTACAATCTTTTGAAATTGGTTTTTCTCTGCTTAAAACATCGTCTCCCGCCAAATAGATTAATCTCTTAATTTATTTACTGGGATTTTGTAAAAACGTTGTACTGCGGCAAATAGGCTATCGAAACCATATTAACCATGCCGCCGAACCGTTTAAATAACCCATGCAGGAGGGTTTGGATAATTATTCGGCAAGCATATACTATGCCGAGGTTGTGAAATTATGGCAGATAACCAACATGTAGAAGATATCGTAAAATGCCCAGAATGTGCAAGTCGTTCACTTACTCGTGACGAAACCCGTGGAGAAGTAGTGTGTGACGACTGCGGTTTAGTTTTGGAAGACAATGTAATTGATCAAGGAGCAGAATGGAGAGTATTCTCTCCAGAACAAGGTGATCAGCGCGCACGTACTGGTGCACCGATGACAGTAATGCTCCACGACAAGGGTCTTTCCACAGATATCGACTGGCAGAACAAAGATTACTCTGGTAAGACTATCAATTCAAGATACCGATCACAATTCTACCGAATGCGAAAGTGGCAGAAGAGATCTCGTGTATCAAACGCTACAGAAAGAAACCTGGCGATGGCACTTGCTGAACTAGACCGTATGGCTAGCCGTTTGGAACTTCCTAAATCTGTTAGGGAAGCAGCAGCTGTAAACTACAAGAAAGCAGTGGAGAAGAGATTGATACGTGGACGTTCTATCGAAGGGGTAGCAGCAGCATCACTCTATGCAGCTTGCCGCCAGTGTGGCGTTCCTAGGACATTAGATGAAATCGGACAAGCAAGTAGGACTGGGCGCAAAGAAATTGGCCGCACCTACAGATTCATGGTTCGAGAATTGAAGATGAAGATTATGCCTACAGGGCCTGAGGATTATATCTCCAGGTTCTGTTCAGGTCTTGGATTAGACGCAGAAGTAGAAGCAAAAGCTCACGAGTTGATTAAGGCCGCTCAGGAGAAGGAACTTACTAGCGGTCGCGGACCAACCGGTATCGCAGCATCGATCATTTACATCGCAAGTGTATTGTGTGGAAAGCGCAGAACACAACGTGAAGTTGCAGAGGTTGCTGGTGTAACTGAAGTCACAATCCGTAACCGATACAAGGAACTGATTCAGAACCTCAACATCGAACTGGACATTTGAGGCGATTCCACTTTTGGAATTGAAGCTCACTTACGAGGCGGCTTGAATGAAAAGTAGAAAAAGAGTCTCTGGGAGAGTTTTCGAATCACTCTGTGAGAAACTCAGTCAATCGATTAAAATTGGACTCAAATCTTGGCCATTGCCATTTCCTCCATTAAGCGATCCTGATTTCCCAGTGATGCATCCAAAGGAACAAGCAAGCATAGTCGAGATGGGACTGGGTTTGTTACAAGCAGACCGTGGAATGTTCGACAGACACCTATCAATAGTTGTTGATTTGATTGTTCCACATCGCATGAACTTAACTGATGACCCTTTTGAAATTCACGAAAAGTGGTTGATGAGGCGCCTCGATGTTCTAACTGAGAGGCTACAATTCGCCATTGCCACAGAATGGCTTGCTCAAGCACTAGATCACTCAAGCCCGGATGTAGATCGGTGGTGGCTATCAGTAGCGCTAATCAATGGATTATGCAATGCTTCACACGGCCAACCAGTGCACCAAGGCTATCATTTGGTTGAATCAATTGCCTTGGCAGAACGGCCAGGAACATGGCATACTCAACCCGAGGCCTCTAATGCAAATGTGGATTGGAA
>CAXGTB010000011.1:0-15972 GCA_964012565.1 uncultured euryarchaeote
TTTCTTTCAGGTCTTCCATCTTCGGGAACACAAGGAAGTCATTGTAGACATGCAGCTCCTTTTCCTTGTGGAATAATCCGAATGGATCTTGGACACGAATAGCAACTGGCCCAAGACTGTAAAAGCCTCTCAATGGACATTCGACTGTATACTCGATGAAGGTCTCACGACGTGGTCCAAGTTCCATCAAAATGTAATTCGCACCGTCTTTGATACGCATTACTTCAGGTACTCTGTCCTTTACTTCCAGAATCTTTCCTAGTGCGGAATGATTCTGCATACGTAAAGTAACTCCGACCTCTCCATCTTCAAAAATCCTAGCGCTCGAGAGTTTTCGCATAGCAGAAACATTGGACAGAGCCACACCCTCTTCCCCTGACCACTCTTCTGCACGTCGGCCGCTGGCTGCTACATCGGCATGTCCGCCGAATAAAGCAGCCCAAGTTAGGAACACGAAGATTACCACAGCAATGGTAACCAATTGCGAATTCCTCAATGTTAGACCTAGCAAGTACATTGCTACCGCTAAGGACCCTAACATTGCACTTTTACGACTCCACATGACTCTCGCCTCTCTGTTTCACTAAAGAAAATCAGACGGTAGGTACTGGAACTTCTCGCAAAATTGTTTGAATTACTTCACCAGATTCCAATCCCTTGATTTGGTGCTCTGGCTTCAGTATAATTCTGTGCGCAAGCGCAAGTTCAGATACGGTCTTGATGTCGTCTGGCGTTACAAAGTCGCGGCCACGAAGAGCGGCAGCGGCACGTGATGTCTTCAGAAGAGCCTGTGAACCACGAGGAGATGATCCTACAAGAACACGAGGATCTTCACGGGTTCTGGTCACGATTTCAACCATATACATACGTAGTGCAGGGTCGACGTAAACGTCTTCACATGCTTGTTGCATTGCGATAACACGTTGTGGGTCAGTAATGACGTCAACATCGACGGCATCCTTACCACGGTTGATACGGCGAGCGAGAATCTCATCTTCATCCGCACGATCTGGATAACCAACGCTCATTTTGAACATGAAACGGTCTAACTGCGCTTCAGGAAGCGGGTAAGTACCTTCTTGTTCGACAGGGTTCTGTGTTGCCATAACAATGAACGGTGCTGGTAATTTGTGAGTGACTGTACCGATAGTCACCTGCTTCTCCTGCATAGCCTCAAGCAAAGCAGCTTGAGTCTTAGGAGGAGCACGGTTAATCTCGTCAGCTAGTAGCAGGTTACAGAATAGTGGACCTGGCTTGAAGGTAAATTCTCCCTTCTTAGCGTCGTAGATGTTTGTACCGGTGATATCTGCTGGTAGCAAATCCGGAGTAAACTGCACACGCTTGAAGTCACAACCCAACGCATCTGCGAAGGTGTTGGTCATCAAAGTCTTAGCAAGTCCTGGATAATCTTCGAACAGTAGGTTACCGTTCGACAAGATGTTTATCAGAACATTGTCTATAACGTGGGCCTTTCCAATAATTACCTTCTGGACTTCGGCGCTGATTGCTTGAGCAATCGCTCCTACTGCCTGAAGACGTTCTCGGACCTCTGGGCTACTTTGGTGTTTAGGCTGTGCCTGTGCCGGTGCAGGTGCTGCTGGTGCAGGTGCTGCTGGTGCTGCTGGTGCAGGTGCTGCAGGGGCTGGGGCCGGTGCTGCTGGGGCTGGTGCCGGAGCAGGTGCAGGCGCTGGTGGCGCTGCTGGGGCCGGAGCCGGTGCTGGCATAGCTGGTGCTACTGGTGCTGCTGGTGCAGGTGGTGCCGGCGCAGGGGGGGCTGCGGGTGGGGGGGGTGCTGGCTGCATGTTTTTTTACCTCCTAGTTTATTTTCCCCAACGTCGAATTTGTTGCAATAATTGCCTCAATTCTTCGTTGGAATATGATCTCTGCTGAGAATACAGCAGTTCGATTAGGCGAGGATCCTTTACCATGGACTGGATCTCGCCCGGTGTTTTCCTAGCCATTTCATCACGGGTTAGGTCGTTAAATTGCCGCACCTTGGCCATCATGGCCTCTCGGACGCGTTGTAAATACAAATTGGGATCTACTTTATTCGGTCTTTCTCTGAATCTTGTTAAATCGAATACGTGACGCCAGTTTTCTTTTTCTGGAACTACCATAATAGCAATGGATAGAAGTGCCATCAAATTGAGTACGATTAGCCACTTCAATAGAGTATCGCTAGTCAACATAACGATTGCACCCATGGCCTCAGTAAATGGAGAGGACAGAGCCGAAGTGACGTGCCTTGATTCATCGAAAACAATGTAGAAATTGTCGTTCTTGCTAGTGATTACTGTTGATATGTCATCATTTTCATGTTCCATCATATCTCTAATCAGAGTCAAGAAGTAGTCTTGGTTTCCGTTCCAGTCGGTTCCACTACCTTCTGACGATGAAAGTAATGAATCCCAACAAGCCCTATCTCCATACTGAGGGGAATCACACTGTAACTTACCTGTAACTTCTGCATCGGCTATGTCCCACAAGTGGTTAGCTAATACAGAATGATCCGAGACGAATACAATGCTTCCAGTGACCTTGACATTTCCTTCCTTGACACCTTTAACCTGGTCGATTGCATCTATTCCTGGATAGTCCATTCGAATAATTAGCCCAGTATTATTTCCTCCGAGAAGAGGATTGCCATCACGGTCATTAGCATCCATGCTTGTCCTAGCAACAAAGGCTGAACCTGAAGCATGTGCTAGAACCTTTACTTCACGAGATGTGTCTTTATCGTTCATAACCTGAATTGCAGTTGGACGGTGGAAAAGAACAGGTAATGCGCAATCGCCGTATTTGTCGCTGTCTTGTAATGCTTCATCACTACAGTAGGGTCTGAGGTCAAAATCATCATTCCAAACTTTGTTCACTCCTGCAACCGCCCAAAGTTTGCGAGAGTCATCGGGTTCAGCCTCTCCTGTTTGGCTTGCAACTGAGTAGTAACGATTTGGATCTACTACTGGAGCATCGAAGTACTTTACATCGAATTTATCAGCCACAGTTTGAGCGTTTGTTGAATTTGCAGCGATGATTACTTTTCCGCCTTTTTCAGTGACGAAGTCGTATAGAGCGTCTGCTTCTGCATTGTCAAATGGTTTTTCAGGAGCAGCGATAACTAACATTGTTCGATGTGGCTCCCTCCAATCATTTACCAGCATAGGAGTAGACATAGTGTTTGCAATAACATAATCCATTCCATCTTCTCCTAAGGAATTACGCATTCCCGAAATTTGTTGGTATTGCACGACCTGTTCCTCGTCTGTCACATAGGCAGAGAACACCGTCGTTTTATCGGCCGATGTAACAATGATCAGAGTTGTTGACAATAGCATGGCGACGATAAATCCAACCAAGAGCCAAGTTTCTAACTTGATTCCTGTCGAACTATCATCACTCATTGTTAGGCACCTCAAAAACGGCTACTGGTAAACGTAGCATTTCTCCCAACTTCAACCCACTCATATAGATTATCGTGGATTGAGCAATAAATATCGACGAGTATCAAGTAGAATAAATAAATATCAAATTCGCAATTATACATTAAATTGCTTATTTACGACGAATAACTGCCGAACACAGGACAGTTAGCACACATAAACCGGAAGAAATCGCAGGGAGTGAAGAACTTTCAGACTCTAAATTTGATGATTCACTACTCTCTGAGTCCTGACTTGATTCTTCTTCACTATCGTCCTTGTTTTCAGTGGCTTCAACATCCACGTACAGAGTTGCGTATGATGAGCGACCTGTTGCTTCGCTGTACACAGAGAATTCTAGTTCACATTCCTTTGTAGGGTGAGTTGAAGAAGCTGTAACCTCTAATGTTCCAAATGCAATACCATCGTCCGGATTTGTCGCTGGAGATATAGCCAAAGGCAGTTCACCTATCTTCTCGAAATTATGTTTTAACTGTGGGCACTTGGATACAGATACACTGTATTTTGTGATTGCATCGTCTGAATTCCCATAATTGAATACTTGGAGATTTATTGATTCGGTTGTACCTGCTTTTAAATCTAACATTGCATTACTCGAAGTTAGCCCTGCTGCCTCGTACTCTACATGCATTTCATAGAGTTGTGAAAACTCCAGATCCTGTGAAAGTTGTCTTGAAGAATCTACTTGTTGTCCACCAACCATTTCTGCTAGAGTCAGAGTTACTGTTTCACTAAACTCATCTGCATTATGTAGGACCATAGCATCTTTCAAACCAGTTCCCATGATTTTCAACTCAAATGTTTCATTGGAGTTACCTGAAACCGAAACCTGTCCTGGATCATCAACCTCAAATTCGACTTCCTCAAATTCAGCATCGAAATCGACATCGATTGGAGTTAGCCGATTATTATTAATCCAAAATTTTAGAACTAATTCGAACATGTAGGTGTCGGGATCTAATTCCATAATTGCGACATTTTGGTCTATTTCCCAGTCGGCAGACCACTGGATTTCAGGACTAGGAACTTGTGAGGATGCCGGAACTGGAATCAAAGAAACCAATAAGACAACGATTAGAATTCGTTTCATTTCTATTCCTCACACGCCCTCTTGATTAATACCTTTATCATATTTCTACGATACCTTGGCGGTAGTGATGTATTGTTAACAGGTTTTGTGTTTTTGTGAACAGCATCACATATTGCCTTAACGTCTCCATTTGCATCAGCAACTTCTTTGTCATGCCTTCTTGGAATACTCTCAAGAGCCGTGGTTGCAACTCTAAGCGTACTGCGATCACCTTTTTTCCAGGCTGCTGCTGCTCCCGCTTCTGGGAAATCCCAAGACTCTCTAAGCCTTAATTTACGGTATGACCCAGTCCACTCCGAAACATCGTCAGGTAGAGTGACCTTCAACATGAATTCACCTGGCTGTAGAACATTTCTTGTCATACCGTCCAATTGATAGAAATCAATAATTGGCATTTCTCTAATACCATTAGGGCCAATTAGATGAACTGTTGCATCTAGAACCATCAGATTAGGCGCAATATCTCCTTGGTAAGTAGCGACACATAACTCGTTTTGATTCGGAATAACACGGCAATCTGCACCTGTTCCACAATCACATTTGTGACACCAATCGATACTACTTCTCCATTCTTCTGCTTGGTTGTACCAGAAACAACGAGTATCCAAGCATAAGTTACCTCCCAATGTAGCATTCCTCCTAATTAGCGAGGATGCTACCTTTGCTGCTGCTTCACTGATCAATGGATGTACATCAGAACTTTCTGAAATATCATGCAACCTAGCCATACAGCCGATTTCAGTCATTGAGATGGTCGATATGCCTTCAATTCCTGATAGAGAAATCACATGTGGCTTTGTGTTGATATGCCATTTGTAATTAGGAATTAAATCAGTTCCTCCAGCAATCCAGTCAAATTCTTGTCCAGATTCCAAAAATTTTGCAGCCATTTGACAAGCTTCGTCAATGGTTGCTGGGCGATGTAATTCAAACGGAGGCATTAGCATCAGTTTTCACCCCCCATTTGTCTCTGTTCTTGCTTGAGCCATGCTTTACCTGCAAGACCTAATTCGGCAAGTTGTTCGGGCTGTGGCTTATCCGCAGACCTCCACCCCTCTACCTGATCTTCCAGTGGCACATCTGGATCGAATCCAAACAATACACCGTTAACATATGCGCTAGTATCTTCGACCCGCTGGCGTTTCTTATCACGGACTTCATGCTCTAATGCACGTTTTGCTAGCTTTTCTTGAAGTTCAGAGAAGTCAAGCCTTGGCACAGGCAAATCAGTAGGATCATCGATTCCTTCAACTTTCATCTTCTTCGCTATTGCTGCCCATACCTTGTCGGGAGTTAGTGGCAAGTCGTTTATTCTAATTCCAATGGCATCGTAAACTGCATTGACTACTGCAGGCAGAATCGGCAATAGAGGCCCTTCACCGGCCTCTTTTGCCCCGAAAGGACCTTCAGGATCGCAAGATTCAATGATAATAGGAGTGACATTTGGCATTTCATGCACACTTGGAATCTTGTAATCCAAGAGATTTGGATTTTGTAAGTGACCTGTTCTTCCATACACCATTTGTTCTGTTAATACCTGGCCCAATCCCATATGGCAGGAACCAATAATTTGACCTTCTACTGCCAGTGGATTCAATGCTTTTCCACAATCATGAGCAGCCCATACATCGGTACACTTGATGAGTCCAGTTTCGACATCAACATCAACTTCTGCGACATATGCAGAGAATGAGTATGCTGGAGCAAGACCTGCTGCTGCCCCTTTGTGTACGCCACCCATCGGCGGAGAACGATAAGCACCAGAAGAAATCAGTGCACCTTTGTCCTCTTGCGCTTTGTGAAGAGCTTCCAAGTATGACATTCCGATTGCAGGATCGTGTTTGTAGTAGATTCGCCTATCGTTGAGAACAAGAGTGTCTGGGTGGTATCCAAGAGTATCCCAAGCAGCGTTCAACAACTTTTCTTTGATTTCTAATGCGGCCCTAATTGCAGCATTAGCATTCATGAAAGTAACTCTGGAAGAGTAAGAGCCCAAATCTACTGGGCTGGTATCACTTTCATGACTACGGACGTGAATCATCTCGATAGGTAAAGCAAGTACCTCTGCTACAACTTGCGCTACTGCCGTTGTGGAACCTTGACCGATGTCTGCAGCACCTGTGTGGACAGTTACCCCTCCATCCATATCAATTTGAAGATGAACTGTAGCATGTGGGAATTTGTTAGGGTCCCAATGAATAGGAAGGCCTGAGCCTGAAATGAAGAAGCCGCAACCGATTCCAATACCCTTTCCTAGAGGCAATTTCCTGAATTTATTGTCCCAGTCGCTGCCTTTTCTTACCTCTTGCAATGCTTGACGCATTCCGTTAGAAGTGATTCTAAATCCTGAGATTGTTCTAGAATGAGGAGGTAGAAGATTCGCTAGTCTCAAGTCGATTGGATCTACGCTCAATTGTTCTGACATATCATCCAGACCAACTTCTACAGCACACCTTGTGTTTACTGCACCATGCCCTCTCATAGCCCCGCTAGCGGGCTTATTTGTCCAAACTCTTGCTCCTGTGTAATGGAAGGAACCCAACTCGTAAGGAGCGGTCGCTAAAACTCCGTTGTAATATGATGTTACGTGTCCGAAGGAAGCAAAGCCTCCTCCGTCGATTAAAGCATCAATGTCGAAACCAGAGATTCTTGCTTCTTCATCGGCGTACATCTGAACTTCGATATGGCTAGGGTGACGACCCCTGTTTACCCAAAATACCTCTTCTCTATCAAATGTAATTCTGACGGGACGGCCGGCCTTTCTTGCCAAGATTGCCGCACACATCTCGTGAGGGAATGGGTCTGATTTTCCACCAAAACCTCCGCCCACGAATGTACGAATTACGTTTACTTGATGCATTGGGACCTCCAATACTGTCGCCAATGCTCTGTGTGCATAATGGGGAACTTGTTGTGGCGTATACAATTGTAGTCTACCATTTGAATCCCAATGTGCCACAACAGCATGAGGTTCAGTAAATCCATGATTAACACCCATGTACTTCCATTTACCATGATACATAGCGTTCGGGTTTTCAATCATGGAGCGATCTCCGAACTCTTGGAAAACTCTCTTTTGAACGTTGGTTGTTCCAACGTGATACTTACCTCTCCAGTGAATTGGTTCATCAACGTCTTCCAAACCTTTTTTCATATCATGAATGGATTCAAGCACATCATATTCTACTTCAATAAGTGCTGCTGCTTCTCTTGCAGTTGCTTCATCAACCGCAGCAACACAGGCAACTAGGTCGCCCACGTGCCTGACTTTTTCTACAGCCATTGCATGTTCGTCCTTGGTTACAGGTAGCACACCGAATTTGTTAGGTGCATCTTCACCAGTTGCGACCGCTATAACTCCAGGAAGTGCTTCGGCTTTTGAGGTATCAATACTGACAACCTTGGCATAATGATGAGGCGAACGGATAATTCTACCAATTATTTCATTTGGAATTCTAACATCGTCACCGTACCATGCTTGTCCGGTAACTTTTGCATTTGCATCAACCAGCGGAATCGCTTTTCCAACGATGGTACCAGTTCTTGCTCTATCGTGTATATGGGCTCCAGCTGGTTGCTTTTCTTTGCCACCGACCATCTCTGGAATGAAATCTAAATCTCTGGGCTTCATTACAGGTCTAGATCCACCTGAACCTGGTGGACCGAAACTTTGTTTTCCAGCAACTCTCTTTCCATCCTTGCGGATTTCTCCAGACCCTTTGCCTGGTTGTTGCTTGTAGCCTCCAGACATGAAAATCACCTCGCATGGCCCGGAGGCATTGTCGGTTCTTCTGGACCACTTGGGTGAGGGTCTGGATGAGCAACGCTTGCTGCAGGTGCTAATTCTGCATCTCCTCGATGAATGGCAGCTGCTGCTTGAATCGATTCAATGATTTGTTGATAACCGGTACACCTACACAAATTTCCTTCAATCGCACAAGCTATTTCTGAGTCAGAAGGATTGGAGTTTTCATTCAACAAGGCCTGTGATGCAACAAGGAATCCGGGTGTACAGAAACCACATTGGGAGCCACCATGTTCAGCAAAACATTGCTGAATTGGAGCCAAATGTGCACCATCTGCTAAACCTTCAACGGTTGTAACTTTGCAGCCTTGTGCATCCTGAGCCATAGTCAAACAAGAAAGCCTTGGCTCGCCGTCAATCATAACGGTGCAGCAGCCACAGGTCCCCATGTCACAACCACGCTTTACACCAAGGCATCCAGCCTTGTCTCTTAGTACGTCTAACAAAACTGCATTAGAGGGAGCAAGTACCTCGCAGTCTTGCCCATTTACTTCTGCAGACCACACTTTGGAGGGTGCTGCTGGAATCATTGAAACATGCTCTTCTCCGACCATATCTGACACCAACCTAACATTGCGAAGATGAATCACCCTTTCAGCATTGGCACTGAATTGTTTAGCAATTATAAATTGAATTGTTACGATTTTAGTTGCGTAACCGAACTGCTGTAAAGTCATCTTTACCAGGTTCAGGATCATTCCAATCAGCATCGCCGGGTAAAATTAGACCATCTCCAATACGAACTAAATCTGACGCCAAATCTTTCTGGAGATTACATAGATGGTCCCAATTAAATGAAGGGTCTCTCCACTTTGCCCAAAGACGCATTCTTCTCCATGATGACTTTCCTTTAGCGTATAGTTGGATTTGCAATTTTCCTGCAGTTGGCATCCACCAAATCATCAATGGCAAGACCAATGCAGGCGGTAATGCAAATAAGAATTCAATAATTATGCTGTAATCAGCATAGCTAGAAAGCGGACTAGAATCCGATAGTAGGGCCCATGTAAAGGCACTAGCAGACAAGAACCACCAAATTGGATATGCGATTAATGCAGTGTACAATTTTAATGCCCCTCTGCTTGTTTCTCGTAATTTACGACCCAATGTTCTATCCAATAATACTACAAATAAAAATGGAGGAAAGGACCCTACTATTGCGCTGAATGTAACAAAACCTACCATGAAGGACCAAGCGAATAAAAATAAGAAAATGGATTTTGCAAATCCTTTGGTCGTCACAGACATCGGCCTGGAATCAACATGGTGGGGTTTTAGATCTAATTTTTCTAATTTATACATGTGCTCTCTAGTCCTTTGCTCCAACTTTGCACATTCCTTTGAGTCGTTTTTTGCCAACCATTCCCATGCTGCTCTGACTCTTCTAGCACCCATAACTCCTTGTCCATAAGTGACTATCTTCTCCATCTCGGGATTTTGTCTTCTTCTCTCTGCTTGAATAATCGAACGTGCTTTCCAAATAAGTTCACGATCTTTCCAATCTTCACGGGAAAGAGAAGCTCGGGAGATTTCTCCAGATATTATTTCACTCAACTCATCTTTGCTGCCTGTAACCTCAATCGGTCTTTCTACTGTTAAAGCAACTCTTTCACGGAAGTAATGTTTCTTGCTGTAATGAATCCCAACTGGGATGATAACCGGTTTGTTTTCTTCGGCTATTTCACTTGCTCTGAGAGCAATTTTTGCAGCGTTGTCCTCTATTTTCTTTGTATTGGAAGAGGTATGCGACTCTCCTTCTGGGAAAACTACAATGCTTTTTCCAGCAGCAACTTGAGAAGATAAATTTTCTAATTTATCCTCATCATTGACTAAACCATCATAATTAATTTGTTGAATTGGCAGAAGGCCTTTTGTTAACATTTTATCAAAAAGACCACCAGGGTGCCATGACACTACTACTGAACCTCTATCCTTTGGTAGATTTTCGATATCTATTACAGATATTTCTCTAAACCACGTGGACATCAAAACCCGACTAAACCAGTTTCGAAGGCCCATATTTTTGCGTGATGACTCATGGTTTTGATACCTCTCCCGATTTTACACGGAAACACAGGTTTCAAACAGTATTGCTTTGTCGGAGAAGCGCGGTGATGAATGTGAGCGGATTAAGACGATGCTTCGGTTTGTTTGGACTTGTTATTCTGATTGCTCCTTTAGCTGTTGCAACAATCCCTGTTTCAGTAGACTCAGATGACAATAGCGAGCCACAAGGATGGTGGACTGAAACCACTGTTGACAGAAACCAAAACAAAATTGGTGATATGGTTGAACTGCACATGGATAATCCAATTTTCCTCGATGAAGACAATACTTTACCGCTGATTATAGACTTCTATTACACACCTGGTCAAGATGAAATTGAGATGTTGGAAGACCATGTGGACTATCAACACCAATTTATCTTACACGGAATTGATGCTCTGGCAGGTAGAGTCCCTGTAACAGAATTGCTAACTCTTAGAGAAATCCCTGGAGTTGTTATGATTGAGTTAGATGGGATTCTTACAATCGCAAATAATGATGCCAGAATTGGCCACGGAGTTGACCGCACATTTGCTGAAACTGGCTATGATGGATCAGGAACTACTGTTGCAATTATCGACACAGGCCTAGATGGAAATCATTCCAGTCTTGATGACCAAGACGATGACCCGACCACCTATGACCCTAAAATCATCGGATTTTATGATGCCGTAAACGCCGCTAGTGTGACCAATGGCACTATTTTCCCATATGATGACCAAGGGCATGGCTCTCATTGTGGAGGAACAACCGCTGGAACAGGCGCACCCACCTATGAGCATCCAGGAATGGCGCCTCAAGCAAATTTGGTTGGAGTCAAAGTTCTAGATTCGGGAGGATCTGGCTCTTTCGCAGGTGTCATGGCAGGGATGCAGTGGACGATTGATACAATGCACGATTACAACACAAAGATTGCCTCCATGAGCCTTGGAGGACCAGGTGCTATTGAGTGGACTTCCTCTGAAGAAGACAGTGTAAATCGTCAAGCAAATGAAATGGTAAGAGCAGGAATTGCGTTGTATATCGCTGCAGGAAACAATGGAGTCAGTGCACAGATTGGAACACCTGGTTCAGCAGAAGATGTAATCACTGTAGGCGCATTAGACAAAGATACATCAATCGCAATTTATTCAAGCCAAGGGCCTACAGAAGAAGGACGAATCAAACCAAACATCGCATACATGGGTAGCAGTATCATGTCTGTGGCATACAACACAGGCGATCAATATACAGGAATGAGTGGAACTAGTATGGCGACACCAGGAGCTGCTGGAGTTGGAGCATTAATGTTGCAAGCAAATCCATTCCTTTCACCATTTGACATACGTAACATTATGCAAGAAACCGCTACTTACAGGCAATGCCACTACATGGGAGCGAACGAACCATGTGTTGATGACTTAATTCCAAAGAATCGCCAAAACAACGTGTATGGGCACGGGCATGTCAATTCCCTAGAAGCTGTGCTTGAGGCTGCTGAATACAACCAACAGTACACAATCAATACAAATCTTTCCTTGAATGTGACCAGTACTTTGAACGAAAATGGAAGTATTTTGTTGGGGCCTGGCTCAGAATTACAAATAGATATTAATCAGGGCTTAGATTCTGTACAATGGACGAGCAGTGACCTGAGACATTCATGGACTTACGTGGACTCTTACGATAACGATAAACAAGTAACACTAAGTTATGATGAAATGTTTAAGCAATTAGATCTTCTTCCAGATACTGAAGTTCATAGTGAGCATACAATCTCTGTTAGAGGCCTAGAGGGAACTACATCCAGTCCTCTGATTTCAATAAAGATAGAACTTACTCAGGAAGTCCTAGTTGACCCTCCAAAATCAGATGAAGATTCTCTGAATTACATCATTTGGGGTTCAGTAGCGGCCGCAATCATCTTGACAATCATACTGGTAGCAGCCTTCATCAAGAACGAATCTGAAAAAGAGGTAGCACTTCCTGAAGATTCAGATATCAAGGATGTTGTAGAAGCAGAAATCATTGAGTAATCAAAGATAGATGCTGAATTCCGGGTCAACATTCAAAAGCCTATGTTAGAACTGTTAACCGAGAATTATGGGTAACATGCCATCGAGACCTCAAAGACCGACCAGTTCTAGAACACTTTCACAAAGAATTGGTAATCTCTCTGTAGATGCAACTCCAGCAGCACCAAATGTACAGGTGGGAGTCATTGGAAAACCACAGAACTTAGTTGATTCTGGATTACAGAAGTTCGCCCAGCTTATCCTGTTTGGTATTGCTATGGTAGCCATATGGGCAGGATTGCTATCAATCGCTTTTGGCAGTGAAGATACCGGGCAAACCGAATTTCTGGCCTTAACTATAGGAGGCCTTCTATCAGGATTCTTAGCGATTTGTTTAGTTGAATTCCAAAGAAGGAAAGGCGGTAATGAACTACAGAATGTTCACGATTACATGCTAGGAGTCGCGTTTTTCTTCCTAGCAGTTGGAACACTTTACGGTTCACGATGGGTTGTTGGCCTCTTAGCAGAACAAGGTGTTGGATGGTTTATCCCTGCTGGTACAGATCCAACTAGTGTAGACTGGAATCCTACAGCGAATGCAATTTATGTTCAAATGGTTGCAACAGTGGGACTAGTATTGGCCCAAACTGCGTACTTGATGAGGCTAAGAGGAGTCACAACATTTGGCTGGTCTGTAACTACATTTACTCCTTTGATTGTTGCATTAATCGGTTCAAGTATCTGGATGGAATGGTCTAATGACATTGTTTCTTGGGAATTAGGAATTTCAATGATCGCCCTTGCAACTCTATCTATGTGGCTTTCACTTAGAGCCAACAGCGGAATTATATTTTCAGTTGTAGCCGTAACATCAGGACTTCTTCCTCTACTTTACGAATATAATAACGAAGCAGGCAACGGAGCAGGTGGAGCTCTTTCCCTTCTAGTCTTCATAATCGCTGTTCAAGGATTAATGGCGGCTGACAAGAGATTGCGTCAAGACCTGATGCAGTGGACTTCTGCGTTCCTAGTCGGCGAAGTGATTCTAGCGATGATTATTGCAAGAGAATTTGATTTGCAATTAATTCTCGGACCAATTAGGCAATATGACCTACCTGTTCTTGATGTATACCTAACTTTGCAAGTAGGACTATGGCTTGCTGTTCTATTCGCATATTTCCCAGCTACATTGATGAGAAGGATCCCCTATATGCCAATAGGATTGGCTGCTAGCTTATTCCTAATTGAGCCAGAGGCAGGACTAATTCCTTGGATTGTTACTCTTCTAATGCTTCCATATCTTTTGGTTATCTCAAAGGTTACCAGAAACTGGGTTGCGAATATGACCATGATTGCGGTTGGATTCTCATTCTTTACCCAATCACATTTCATGGGAGGATTTGAACCATCATGGCTCGAATTTACTATACTAGTCACTGTTCTTGTAAGTGGTGAACTTGGAAGACAGAAGGGCCATTTATCCGATTGGGCACACTTTGTCACCCTAGGATTGTTGGTTCTATCAGAATCCGTACTGTTTGGTGATGATCCATATATTCCATGGACATTATTCCTCTACGCAATCATATCTTCATTCATGATGATGCAAGATGCTGAGAAGACAGGAGACAAAAATAAAGCGTTCGAAGCATCTGCTGCTACCGCAGGTTCAATGTTTATTGCGATTATTCTTTCTCTGTTCGACAGATTAGAGGTCCCTCTTCCTGATAGCGTTGCTTCAAACCTAGATGGATTCAATGTCACTCTAGCGCTTGTAGGACTAATTGTATACGCCTCGATGAGAAAATTCAGAACTATCGAATTGGATATTGGGGTACTAGTGAATTGGGCAGAAGGTCGAAGAAAAATGATGATGCCAGTATTCGATAGCGCTGCAAATGCCTGGGTGGTGCCCGAAGAAAAAGTCGGTCATGATCCGATGGATAGTTCATTGGGACCACTTGGTCGAATGAGCCTTATTGGACCAATGATCTTATTCACGGTTTCATTGGCTGCAGTCGGTATAACCGACTTAGCTCAAAACATATTCTGGACAGTATTGATGATAGTACCAATTGGAATTATTATTGCAGAGGTAGTCAGCGAAGAGAAAGCTTCCTCAACTGGTAGAATGATTGCAACTATGACAATGATAGCGGTTTCCTTGCCGATGGCAATAAGCCTGAATGAAGCAAGATATGAAATCGGTAAGTTATACAGTTCAATGATATTATTCGATTTACTATTACTTGCAGGACCTCTAGGAGTTTCAGTAATGTTAGAAAAGAAAGGATTGAACGATGATTCTCTGAATCGCAGTGCAGACATTGCTACGTTAGTTGGTTTGTTGATTCTGGGATTGTTCGATACCACCGGTGGATTGCTATTCTTGCCAATGTACATCTTAGTATTCCAGAGAGCACTCAAGCATCAATTGAACTTCATTCTCTGTGTGGCACCTTTGGCACTTATTCTGTATGGAGATTTATCGCAAGGAGATAGATTTGTTTCAGACGGAGCAATAATTGCCGAAATTTTAGCAGCGATTGATATAACAGCATATGATCCTACTGAAGTAACAATTCTTGGTTTGAGCAGATTTGCATTCATCATAATGACTGTAACAAACCTAGCAATTTTGGTCAAGGCTGTATTGGACAGAAGATATGACAGAGAAGTTGAATTCGAGGCACCAATTACAATTCCAGCAATTTGGTTAACAATTGGAATTTATGGTGTATTACCTCAAGCAAGTTGGCTGTTACTATTCATGACAATACTAGTAACACTTTATTCTTGGTTAATTGGAAAACTTGATCTTATACCTTGGGTACCAGCGATGGCATTCTTTTCTTTCTGGATTGGATTTGTAAATGACTCTAACTTCAATCACTTCGATGGAATTGATTACATCACTAACAGCCTATTAGGAACTGGTTTGTTCACGCTAATTTTGAACCAAGCAAGTTCTACTGGATACCTCTACAAATATGCAGATGAGTATGAAGGAGGCGAGATAGATCCTGTTTCGCCATATGACCATGTTACTGTATTCCACTTAAGTTCCCATGCAGCAAGGGAAAAATTGACCTCTGTAATGAGAACATGGACTATTATTTGTTTGACATTCTCTTGGACTGCCCTAAAGGGAATAGGAACCATAATCGGTGCCGTGTGGGCTACTTATGATGCATTTGTCAATGGACAGAAATACGCATTACTAGCTCTCCCATTACTACATGCATTCGCAATTTGGAATGTTCTAGAAAGGTTGGACCAAAGTTCTGACGTTCAGGACTTATTGGTAGGAACTGTATTGATGCTCAGTGGTATTTTGATGACAATTATGGCATCAAAGACCGAGATAGCCTGGAATTGGAATTTCTTCGAATGGGATGATGAAATCGAGTATTATGGTTGGATTGATAGAATTGGCCAACTTGGTATCGCTTACTTCCTAATAGGTATTTCATGGGCGATTGGTGACGCTGATTTAGGCAAGATGTTGTGGGTAGTATGGGCAGCATTCCTATCGGGAATTGCCATCCAAGGATTCAGAGATGAAACCGAAACCCCTTGGAGGAGAGGAATTGGTTC
>CAXGTB010000012.1:0-15380 GCA_964012565.1 uncultured euryarchaeote
TACTCATTGCTTACCCATCCGAGCAGAGGGTGCAGAGTGAGCGGCAATCTTCTCAAGCACAAGCCAAATTTTGAATTGTGCTTACTTGAGTACAAATAGATACCCTGTGTTCAAAGGATTATGATTTGTGTCCGGAGCAAACTATTTGCCGTGGTCCTCAAATTAGGTTCTATGGAGAGCTCTGATTCATCGCCACCCCCAATAATCATTGAATTTGATGCTGAACAAAACACTGGCCTTCAGAACAATCTGCCAAAAAGTTCCAAAATACAGATTGAACTATTAGCGGCAATTATTGGGTTGATAATGTTCATCATCGGTGTAGGTATAGTTGTATCAGGTGATGATACTTCTGGTTCTATATGGCTATTTTTTGGAATTCTTATTCTGTTATTTTCAGGAATCATATTGGGCTTAAAAAAATGGGGAATGAAAATTTTCATCACGATATTTGTTCCTGGAATGGGGATATTTTTTGCACTCGATTATATTATCAGTGGACAGCCATTCTTTTAGATCTGAGATTTGGTACTCATAGCGGAATTCGATACCGTATTTCCTGGGAACATTGGGTATCCTTTGAAACTTCCAGTTTACTATCTGCAAAAACTTGTTTCAAGCGATACGCTCGACAGTTTCTGGAGTAATACCTTCTTCTGGCGTGACTCTGAAAACCATAATCGACAGGTTTTCTGGAGCGTTTCTAAACTTAGATACGATCATCGATGTTTCGAAATCTGAACCGATTGTTCTTACCTTAAAATCACAAACCATGTCTGCAATAGCAGCCATTTCTTGCTTAATAGCAGGAGTTATTGTATCCTTGGAAACCGTGACGAACAATATTCCACGGTGAATTTGAGTGTGTGCTTGCATCATTCTAAGCATAGCTACTACACGACTTGGATCTTCTCTTTGCATAAAGAAGTCAAGAGAGTCGATTACCGCTCTAAAATAAGGACCCATTGCCATAATTTCGTTGGTCATCTCTGTTAGGAAATCCTGTGTATTATCATCAACGAACCTTGTCTGTGCTAGGCGTTGTATATCTGGTAACTTGAAACCTTCAAGTCGATAACGACTGGCAAGCAGTTCCTTTTCTAGTACCCTTGCGTTGTATTCTTCGCCCAGTGTTCTTACTGCAATATCAGTTGGCCATTTGTACTTGCTGAAAACTCTAGCAATCTCTAGTTGACTTTCGTTGGTAGAGATTAGAATCGTATTATCTGGCTCTTCTGCAGGAGAAGTCAATTGTTTAGCAAATAACTCTGAACCCGAGCCAGTTTCGGTAAATCCAACGACTAGGAATCCTCTTGGTACTCCTCCGTTCATTGCATTATCGAATTTTGGAACTCCAAAACTACCAACGCTACCAAAGAATTCTTCATCATCAGGGCTAAATTTAATCTGTTTACTCATCTAAAAACCCTCAATGAATTACCACTTGGCCTCGATCGATTAAATCGGTGCAATATAGATCAAGATTCGACAATACGGAAGGAGGAACTTGGTCAGGTATGTTCAGTATAACCGACAAAACCTCCCTTTGGCGGAATGTATTGATAAATGTGTGAAGATACTCTGCTAGCATTCTTTCTTCATTGTATATCGAGAGCGCATTTACAGAATCGATTAGGACAAAGTTCCTTTCAGTGTTAGCAATTCGCAAGATGTAAAGAGTCTTGAGTAAAACACTCTCTAGCATGATTGGGCTGTCAACGAAAGTTATGTTGCTGTATGGAACTTCAGTTCCTCCTAAAATCCCAGAAGATACTAAATCAACAAATTGGATATTTGAAACATCTACTCCAATCGCTTCGAAGGCTTCGATAATTTCTACAGCACCTCGTGTTGCACAGATGTAAACGCCACCCATTTCGAACATTTGCATCAAAGGTATCATTGTAGATGCAGTAACCATGAAAGAATTAGAATTTCCACACCTAACCTGAATCGATGAGTTCAAACTGACCTCTGTGAGTTGCTCGGCAATTCTTTGATCTAATTCGAACACAATCATACACCCATCCTATTTGTTTTATCACTGACGGCGCCCCATTTTAGCATAGGAGTTAGCATGACTCCTAAGGGGGTCAATTCTATTGCATGTTTTGCACGACTATGCGATGTACCTCGCATTTTAACAACTTGTAAGAAACGCAACAAATGCCCCATTCTCTCTACGTCACCCATTACGATTATCCCATCAGCAATTGCTTCTTCCACGCCAAAAGATGACCAGTGAGCATTTTCTGTAGCTGAGGTAATTTCTGAAATCAATATTGTTGTACATCCCAAAGTAGCGAGCTTCTTACCTAGAGTAAACAAGAAATCTCGAATCAATTGCTCGCTTTTAATCTTGTAACATAGCGTAGTAACTGAATCAATTACCAGTCTTGTAACACCAATCGTGTTCACAATGTCGACAATTGCTTTGATTAAAGCGTGTACGTCGTCCAAGTCGAACGAGGCCTTGTCCAGGCCAAGCCACGAGTACAAAACGTCCATATCAAATACGTTGATCAATCCACTATCGATCATATTCATGTCGAAGAATGCATATTGTCTGATGTTTTCTAGCAACTTTACACTAGGTTCAGTTGCTGTGAAGTGCGCGCAAGCTTCTCCAGCAAGTGCGCCTCTGACTAGGAATTCCATTCCCAAAGTTGTCTTCCCTGAGCCACAAGTTCCTGCAGCCAAAACAGTGGAACCATATGGTATTCCACCCCTTAGAATTTCGTCCATTCCATGAATACCCGTGATACAACGGTCGCGGGTGTAAACAGTCGAAGGCTGCATGGGTAACACTATGCCGAATCAATCACACTAAATGAACGATACGCCAAAATCACTCAGACTTCACCCGGTGTGGGCGAATCTGAAAGGTTCCAAGATGATGCTTGTGAAGGCGGGCCTCCATTCCATACAATCGTGTTGTCAAACAATACTCCCGTGGATGCTCCCCATTCAACTTTGGAGACCTGCGTCCCATCGGCTTCATCCTCTTCTGCAAACAACATTCGTAGTCTTCCTGTATTGTCGTCTAAACCACTAACTGAGCCGACTCCTAGGAATCCTGTTGACCCAAGGTCATATACTACACTTGCATTACCTATTTCTTGCGAAGACGGGTCACCTGTGAACAATGCAATTTGCCCTCCTGGTACGACACCTTCCTTGTATAGATAATCAATTGACCCCGAAGTTCCACTTCGCTCAAACGACCATCCTTTGAGTGAAAGTGCAAAACCGTTGTAATTCTGAACTTCTATCCACTCAGGACTTCCTCCTGATGGGCGGGGTGAGAATTCTGTAATTCGTAGAACTTTAGGTGCCTTAGCGCCATCGTGAACCTCTAAACTCACGGAAATCACATCACTTCCGCTGATGAATGTCCTGCTTGCTACGGAAGATTTCGATGCACTTGACCGGTCGGATCCTCCCTCAAATAGAACTTCTCCGATTCTTGATGAATTTGAGGATTCTTCAACTTGGATCAACAATCTTACTTGCAAATCATCTGACAATCCTAATCCAGAGGTCATTGCTTCAATACTGACATTTGCTAAGGCCTCAACCCGTTCTAAATCTAGTACTCCGTTGCTAATAATCCCTGGCTGTAGTACGCCTTCATATAGTTCGATAACGGGAACTTCATGCCAATCCTTTGTCGAATTAGTTTGGTCTCTTACTCCGTCGATATACGGTACAAACCAACCTTCTCCATTTGTTAAACGATCTAATCCATCGACTGCAGAACGGTCAACTAAATCCGAGTAAGGGTCGTTGCTTCCTAGCTCAAGTTGTGCTAAGGACATGAATGCAGTCAGTATCATCAAGAATAGTGTAAACGCTGAAAGGAATTCAACTACAGCGACTACTCCTGCCTCTCTGTCAGAAGAATCTCGCCAAATTTGACTCCTCTGCATGACCTACGGGAAGAGTGTACGAGTCAAGAGTGTGTCGCTGGAACATTTGATTTTATCAACAATAGCGACAAAATCGACGTTACTCACCGATTGATATTTGAGGGGCGGATGGTAGGACAACATGATGTCCAGTGCGTACGCTGTAACTAACAGACGCTCTTCGAAGAAGAGTATTGGGTTAGTGGCACTGTTACTTCTCTCCTCTCTAGGGGGAATAATGCTTGTACCTAATGCAGCAGCTTCGATAAGCGGGGATTATGAAATTTCAACGACAATTTCACCAAGTGATGGTATTTACCTTTCATCATGGGATCCGATAGAGTTCGAAGTACAAGTAAAGAATTCAGGTTTCTTCTTCAATAGCCAACCACGAGGCATTGAGATGTTCATTTGTGAAGGAGATCAAGATGAAACCTCTTGTTATAATGACAGAGAAGAATATGCTAGTGGCTCAATCGAACCATTGCCGATTGGAGGAATCGCCAATTTCACATTTTCAAAGTTATTCTATCCTGATGGAGCAGAAGGCGTGCACACATTCGTCTACAGGTTCATAGACCATGATTCAAACACAACAAACGATGTAGGAATTTACAATTTCTATCTCTCTAGAAATCTGGTAGATGTCGAATTCGATGAGCAAAACCCAATTTCTCAATTAAGTGGATTAGCAGAGTATAACGGTAATTTAATTCTAAACACCGACACTGATTATCAGATGGATATTAGTGGTGTTGCGACATCTTGTGGAGTATGTGGGCTAGAAGCAGATTTGGGATGGAGTTTGGTAGATAGTTTGGGGGTTGAGCGTGCGACTTCTACAATAACTTACACCGATCTACCCGACTGGGGAATCGCTTCATTTACAAGGCAAATGCCTCCTCTGAATTTTGATACAGAAGGCACCTATACAATGTATTTCGGAATTCTGGATTCCATTGGAACTCCTTCAGGTGACATGAACTCATTTAATGACGTTCAAAGTGTTGAGGTCATTTTCGACGACACTGTAGACTTACAAATCACTTCGATGTTTCCACGAAACGCTCCTAATTCTGCTGATTATTATTATGGAAATAACAGCGTTTCAGTGACGGTTTCAAATCTTGGTAATCAAACGGTATCAGAACCCCTTGTCAGATTCTCAGTGACATCTCTAAGCGAAGAACTGGATTCTGTAGAAGATTGCGTTCCGGATGAGATCACTCCTGGAGAAGTTGTAACCTGTATCTTCGACCTCAACCATCTTGGCGATAAAAAATTGAATGTATTTGTTAGTGAAGCATTGAATGAAGGATTAGATGCAAAACCATCAGATAACGTGCTTAATGTTCAAGCAGAAGTCATAGCAGGAGATATCAATCCACTTATTTTGCAAACTAGCCTTAATTCAACATATAATACTGCGGACAATATTACACTATCTGCAAGAACGGATTCAACCGCAGCAGGACCGCTAACTTACACATGGTGGGCATCAGGAATTCTTCCACTTGGATCGGGTAGAGAGATATCTATACCCGCGAGTGCCATTGGTTTAGGCGATCATTACATTTCAGTTAGAGCAACTGATTCATTAGGTACCTTGGAATCATCCACAACTATGATTACTATTTTCAACAGTACGGATATTAGTACTGGTAATTGGTTATCTGGTTCGGCAGTAACTAGAACTCACGCTGAAGGAATTGCAACATATGACTATCCAATTGCGGGTATCAATTATGGACCAGGGCCTGGTCTTGAGGCTTTAATTCGCATTTCGATTGATGTGGTTCCAACCACTGATGATGCCACTGCAGGTATGGATTGGATGGAATTCGACCTCAATGTGACCAATCTCTTACCAGATAATGTTCCAAGAGATTCTTTACAGGTTCATCAACTTGTGAGTTTCGATGAAGCCGATTGGGACCCTCTTGATACAGATGATTCTTACAGGCTTATCGATAATGATACTCTTAGAGTACATATCACAGAAAACATGGATTTGTTGTTAGTGGGAGAATTGCCTTCTCCTGAGATAGATTTGACTAATCCCATACTGACCCAACTTCCTGATGGAAAAATGCGATTAGATTGGAATGCTACTGGAGATATCGCGAATCCATACTTTGGGGGGTGGAACGTATACAGGCTCACTAGCCCAATTACAGCATCGACATACTTCCCCGATCCTAGTGAAACCAGCAGCGAATTCACATGGGGTGGGCTGCTGCAAGATACGCTATCTGCATCATTGGGTGGCACCACTAGTTATTGGGTCGATGAAAGACCATTAGAAACAGGAATTTGCTCGTCTTACGCTGTTATTCCAACCGATAGGACAGGAAACCCGGATTATCTTGCTGCCAAGGTGTCTTTGGTTGAAGGATTACCTGGATTGACATGTGGGGATGCAATAAATCCTAACGCTGATGTTTCAGGGTTTTCTTCTTCAATCGTCTATAACAATGATACAGCTTGCTATGAGAGGTACTTAGACTGGAATCGGTGCTATGAATTGACACTTACATGGAACTGGCCCGATAATGAGCCAGATGGAGAACTTTCTTGGAACCTCTACAGAATTGAGCAGATGTCAGGGGATGTCGATTTAAGGTACATTGAGCCTATTGCTTCTGGCTTACAAAACATTCCTGGAGAGCAAGGCACATTTTCTCAAACAGGTATTGAGAACAATGGAATTTCTCCATATAGGACCTATTACTACATTTTGACGCCACTAGATAGTGTCGGAAATGAAGACACAATAATTCAATATCCTTCACAAAATGTTGAGAGAGTGTATATCGAAGACCAATATTGGCAATACAACGAGCATAGGATTCCTGAGCCTCCAGAGCCTGAAGCTCCTCCGTATGATGTTGAATGGTTAGGAGAACTACAAGATTACATGGATATTGAAAATTTCCAAATTGCAGGAATGATCATGTTGCTGACAATAATAATCAATTTCATAGGATTGCCGCTGATTCTTAAGAAAAGAAAGCGTATGAAGAGGGTGCTTGCAAAACGAGCAGGCAAAGCACCAGAAGATTTAGATGAAGATTTCCAAGATTTCTTTAACTGAATTTTAGCAACCGTCTGTTTTATCTCAAATAGCAAAGTGGGCCGAATGCTTGCGGCGATCGCATAGCCTGGCCATTGCGTCGGATTGCTAATCCGATGGGTCTTCCCACGGGGGTTCGAATCCCCCTCGCCGCGCCTTCATTTTGTGGAACTAATGTGGCAATCACTCGGGCTTACTAGCTTTGAATCGACTTGACATCCCAGGGAAAAGTAATCTTGCCTTCACACCTGTAAATCCAACTTCCTTCATGACCTTCTTGTAATATGAATGAGTTCCGTAATGAGTATATGTTCTAGCAAGCCACTTCCAAGGATGATTCGGATCTTTAGTAACAATTCTAGCAACCCATTGAACAAAAGTTGCCATGTATATTCTTCCGAACAACCCGTGGAGCCAATTGGCTTTACCAGCGTCACAAATCACTAATTGTCCACCTGGCTTTAGGACTCGGAAAATTTCCGCGAGTCCTTGTTTCTTGTCTTTGAAATCCCTGAATGAAAATAAGCAAAATACTCTATCAAAAGTATTGTCTGGTAGCGGTATGTTTTCCGCAATAGCTTCAACATAATTTGCTTCAGACTCGCCTCTTTCGCTGCGTATTTTGTCCACTCGCTTTTTGCAAACTTTGAGCATCTCAGCACTTGGGTCTAGGCATGTTAGATCCATGCCTACAATGTCAACGGCGAATGATCCTGGTCCACACCCTATCTCTAGAACTTTCATGCCAGGTTTTGCATGATTACGTACATGCTTACGCATGCCCTTATCAAAGCCCAATGTCATAATTTTGTTGACTTTATCATATACTGGAATAGTCGCTTCCAGTTGTCTTTCTAGTTCAGTCCACGCCTCTTCGTCGATACCTGACGGGTCAAAACCACCTGTGCTGGAGCGGTCGGACATGTTTCGGGGGTGCTGATTCTAGTTTTCACGGTTTGGTGGGATTCCCTTCTTTTCCAGATTGGATTTGTATACGTATTCGACCACATTGGTTATCTACCGGTTGTAACTCGCCAGTTTCACCAAGGGTGTTAGCATGAGTATGGAGAGTGTACTTCAAAGCATAAAAAATGCAGAAGAATCCGCCGATGCAAAAATTGCTGCTTCAAAGGATGAAGCCGCGAAAATTTTGGCAGATGCTCGCAAAGAAGCTTCTGAAATCATCCAAGGTGCTCAGGATGGAGCAGTCAGTTCAACTGTAAAGACTCTTGATTCTGCTAGAGATAAAGCAGGTAAAGAGGCTGAAGGTGTTCAGGCTGAGGGTGCAAAGGCTGTTGAGGAAATACAATCCTCTGCAGGAGATCGTAGAGATGCAGCTGTAAAACTCATCATCGATTCGTTGATGTCCAACTGAGGTGAAATAGATGTTTAGCACTGTACAAATGTCCCGCATCACAATGGCGGGTCCAAATAGCAACCTCGACGAAGCGTTGCGTTTGTGTGCAGACCTTGGCAATGTCCACATAAAGCCATATTCTGGAGAAATGGATGGTATAAAAATAGGAATTCCTCATCCAGACGCAGATGAACTTTCTGTAACTCTGGCAAAAGTACGTGCAGCAATATCAGTTTTGAATTGTTCAAACAAACAAGGCCCAGTAACGGCTAAGGAGGTTGCTAAGGCATTGGATTCATCATTTGGAGAAAAGATTGACTCAATTACAGAAACAATCGCAAAGAGATCTGATGCAAGCGCTGAAATTTCTAAACTTCAGGAAAGAGTAGATATCCTTTCCAAGATTGCTCCTCTGAATATTCCACTAGAGTTGATGACTGAGATTTCTTCCATCGATGTTTACTTGGGAGAGACTTCCAAGGCTGGCCGTGCAGGACAAGTCTTTGGTGAACTACGAGACAGGGTTGAACTACATGTTGCTTCAAACATCGTCGCAGTTGCTTGTCAAGGAAAAGATGGAGCAGAAGTTCAGATGGCAATGCAGGAGCTAGGTGCTAAGTCGATTCAAATTCCAAGTGGGAAAGGAAAACCCTCTGCATTACTTGGTGAAGCAGAAAAAGCAATTTCAGATTGTGAGAGAAGAGTTGCAGATAGCGATTCAGAGATGCAATCTTGGACTCACAAGAACGGTAGGATGCTTTTGGCAGTCCTAGAGTACTTAGAAAGAGAGTCAGAAATTCTAACTGGGCACACACTTTGTGCTACAAGCGCTCATGCTTTCGCCATGGAAGCATGGGTTCCAACAAGTGAAGCAGACGCTGCAAGAAGTGTATTGTCAAAAGTATCATCTCATCTAACTATCGAGGAATTCGTTGACGACCACGGCCACGGCCATGATGATGGACACCACCACGAGCCAGATTATCCTCCTGTCGAATACGATACAATTCCTGCAACAAAGCACGCTTCTATGATTACTAGTTTGGTTGGTCGACCTAAATATGGTTCCTTCGATCCAACCAGCGTAATTGCTTTCACATTCCCAATCTTCTATGGCCTCATCCTAGGAGATGCAGGATATGGTCTTGTGATTATGCTACTTGCTCTTCTTTTGAAATCAAAGATAGGGCACGATCCCACCGGCAAAGTCGCATCAAGAATTCTGATGAATATGGGTATTGCTACATTCATAGTTGGGGTCCTGACTGCAGAAGCATTTGGTTTCGTTATAGAGAAATGGGATGCTTTTGTTTGGTTGTATGAACCAATGTATGACTCTACCAAGTACATACTTGAAGACACAGTGTTTGTTGAATGGTTCGGGCTATCGCACACTTACTTGCCATTCCATCGTGCAGGCGGCGCTCTAACAGATTACATTCTTCTCTCAATTTATCTAGGATGTGCACACTTGCTAATCGGATTCATAATCGGATTCTACAATGTATTCAAGGCACATGGGCCAGTTGCGGCATTCTTTGAGAAGGGCTCTTGGATTCTTATTCTAGTAGGTGGCTCCGCACACATCTTGAGATTCCTCACCGATGCTAATTACGATACTTTCCAGGGATCGATTTGGTCTGGAATGGTAATAGTGGGCGTAATCTGCCTAATTATCGGATTAGCAGTCTACGAGAAATTCGGCTGGCTTGGTGGCGCAATTATGGGTCCAATCGAAACCTTTGGTCTACTAGCAAACACTCTGTCTTACTTGCGTATAATGGCTGTTGGAGTAGCTGGTGTAAAGATTGCTGAAGTCGGAAATGAAATGGGATTCCATAACATGGCTGACGCAATATCTTCAGCAGATTATCTCTCTGCAATATTATTCTTCGTGATATGGATTGGTGTCCAAGTTTTCGCACTTGCCCTCGGGCTACTGTCTCCAAGTATTCACGCTATCCGTCTGCACTTCGTTGAGTGGATGGGTAAGTTCCACGACGGCTCTGGTGAGGAATTCTCGCCACTAGGAGGCCGTCCCCTTCACGTGGAGGGTCACGCATCATAGTCCCACTGGACAAAATAGGAGGTAAAAATATGAAGAAAAGAAGTATGAAATTGAGCCTGAGACTACTACTGGTTCTCATGAGCATCACTATGCTAGCACAAGGTGTTCTAGCAGCAGTAACTGATGCTGATGGAAATTACGATGACTGGGGTAAGTACATGGGTGCAGGAATTGCATTGGGTCTAGCAGCAATTGGTGCTGGATACTCGCAAGGTAACATCGGAAGCGCTGCTGTTGGTATGCTAGCAGAAGACGGTTCCAAGTTCGGACCTGCTCTAATTTTCACTGCTCTGCCAGAATCTATCGTTATTCTAGGCGCACTACCACTGTTCCTATGAGCAGAACCGTCTGAAACCAAGAAGAATATACTCTTGGAAATCAGGCTTGAGGTGAAAGAATGACGTTAGACCAACTCGCAAAGGATATTTCTGCTTCAGCAGAAGCAGAAGCTAAGGCTACCATTAAGGCAGCCAGAGAAGAAGCGGAAGCCATACTAGGTGAGGCTAAGGATCGTGCAAATTCTATCGAAGGAGATGCATCGACAAAAGCGAGCAAAGAAGCCGATCAACTCGCAAGAGAATTGGTCGCATCTGCTCGCCAAGCCAATCAGAAAGATTTCCTAGTTGCTCGCAATGCTGAGTTAAAAGCCACATTGGCAAGTGCTTGTGCACAACTCGGCAATGCAAGTCTTGCTGGACGTGCAAGTCTCTTGAAGAGTCTTGTAAAGAAAGCAGGTACTGTCAGCAAAGGAAAGATGGTTTTGCGCCCAACAAAAATCGACAGATCAGCCCTATCGGATGCCGCTAAGGACTACAAGATGGGAGATGATGTAGATGGATTGGGTGGCTTTGTACTAGAAGCCGAGGACGGAACACTCTCATTCGACTTTACTTTCGACACATTGTTGAAAGAAGCATGGGTTGAACAGAGAGCAGCGGTTAATGAGACCCTATTTGGATGAATCAAGGAGTCGATTAAATGGCAATCTTCGGAAATAATACAGCTTACGTAGCAGCACGTGCCAAGTCACGTAAGTCCAATTTGATGGACAGAACAAGGCTACGTCAGTTAATCCAACAATCACCAGACCAACTAACCGTCGCAGTTGCTGACAATGGTTACAGGACTGAGATCGATCTCTACGCAGGTCACTTCACAGGAGGCGACTTAGTTGAGGCAGCACTTACACATAACTTGCAATCAGAATTATCGAACATTTTGAATCTGTGCAATGGAAAGATTAGAGGTATAGTCGAAATATACACTAATAGGTTCCAATATCACAATGCAAAAGTTGTTTTGCGTGCTGTATCGAATGAAGTGGATGTGAAGAAAGTTTCACATTCTATACTTCCCGAAGAGAGCGAAATCAATATTCCATGGTTGAAGATCATCGAAGAATCAAACACTCTTCGTGATGCTGTGGAACAAATGCGCAGACTTTCCTTCGGAAAGACCTTGTTAGCATTAGGTGAAGATGAAGGATTACAAATGTACGAAGATGCACTTGATAGACACTATTTCAAGCACTCACTAGGGCTATTGCAAAGTGGTTCCCCAGACATCAGAATCTTGAGGAATCATCTTGGCACAGAAATAGATCACCGCAATATTATCAACATACTCGAAGGACAGGCATTCGGCCTTTCTGGAGAGGAAATCATAGAGGCGCTCATCCCTGGTGGTCGCCTTGTTGCAGAAAGGAACTTCTCACAGGCTACAAGTAGCAGAGATGGTCTCCTTGATGTGTTACGCTTGTCGAATAAATTCGACTCAGACGGTTTCCAAAATGTCATCTCTGAATCTGATGAAAAGAGAACGTTGGACCCTGTCATCACCTGGTTGCGTGAATTAGAAAACGCCCAGATGCAGCGTATGAGTTACCTCCATCCGATTTCCGCTTTGCCGGTTATACACTATGTGTCTGCAAAGATTCAGGAAATCGAGGATCTACGCTTTATTGTCAGAGGCCGAATGGCTGGTTTGTCAACTGAAGTGCTGGAGGCTCACGTACTCTGAGGTGATATGAATGGAAATCGCAGTCGTAGGCAGTCCCGAGTTCACACTTGGGTTCCAACTTGCAGGTATTAGCACACTGTACAACCCTGAAGGGGAAGAAGAAACTTCCAAAGTCTTCAGGAATTTATTAACAACGAAGGGCGTGGGAATCGTGGTCGTCGACTCCGCGGTTCTGTCCGCCCTACCTGAGCGTCTAAGAGATAGACTCTCAGAAAGTGTAACCCCGACTGTACTGGGAATCGGTACAGAAGAGGACACAACCCTTCGCGAAACAATTCGCAAGGCGATAGGAGTCGATTTGTGGAAGTGATTCCAACCAAGTCCAAGGAGGAAGAGGAAATGAGCAATGAAGGAGTAATCTACCGAATTTCAGGTCCGGTTGTAACGGCAACTGGAATGCAAGCGGGAATGTATGATGTGGTACGTGTAGGACACGAAGGTCTCATGGGTGAGGTCATCGAGTTACACGGCGATAAAGCAATTATTCAGGTGTACGAAGATACAAGTGGTATTCGCCCAGGTGAACCAGTATTGAATACACGTGAAACACTGTCTGTCGCACTAGGACCAGGACTGTTAACCCAAATTTACGACGGTATTCAGCGTCCGCTGGCTACTTTAGAAGAAGTAATGGGTGTATTCATCACTAGAGGTGTTGATGCAGACGGATTCGACATGGAAAAGAAGTGGGCATTTGAAGCCACAGTTTCCAAAGGTGACGAAGTAGTGAGTGGACAAGTAATCGGTACTGTACAAGAGACAGAAACGATCGTTCACAAAATTATGGTGCCACCGGGTAAAGGCGGAGTAGTAAAGGCAATCTCTTCAGGTGACTACAATGTTACAGAAGATGTTTGTACACTCGAAGATGGTACAACAATGCAGATGATGCAGAAGTGGCCGGTACGTTCACCTCGTCCTTATCAGCAGAAGTACGCACCAGATACACCACTAATCACCGGAATGCGAATTCTTGACTTCCTCTTCCCACTAGCTAAGGGTGGCGCAGCCGGTATTCCTGGACCATTCGGTTCTGGAAAAACAGTAACTCAACAATCACTAGCTAAGTACTCCGATGCACAAATTGTTGTTTACATCGGATGTGGTGAGCGTGGAAACGAAATGACAGAAGTTCTAGACGAGTTCCCTCACCTAATCGATCCTAACACTGGAAAGCCACTGATGAACAGAACAGTCATGATTGCGAATACCTCCAACATGCCTGTAGCTGCTCGTGAAGCTTCGGTATATACTGGAATTACAATTGCAGAATACTTCCGTGACATGGGATACGATGTTGCTCTGATGGCTGATTCAACAAGTCGCTGGGCAGAAGCAATGCGTGAGATTTCTTCCCGTCTTGAAGAAATGCCTGGTGAAGAAGGATATCCTGCTTACCTATCAAGTAGAATTGCAGAATTCTACGAGCGTGCAGGTCGTGTTCAGACCCTTAACGGAGACGATGGATCAGTAACTGTAATCGGAGCGGTATCACCGCCTGGTGGTGACATTTCTGAGCCGGTTTCCCAAGGAACTCTACGTATCGTTAAGGTATTCTGGGGATTGGATGCAGGTCTAGCTCGTCAAAGGCACTTCCCTGCGATCAACTGGCTGTCTTCATACAGTCTGTATCCACCATCACTCGACCAATGGTTCCGTGATAATATCGAACAGGATTATCCTGAGATTAGAACTGCAATCAGTGGTTTGCTTCAGATTGAAGCAGAATTGCAAGAGATTGTACAGTTGGTTGGTTCTGACGCTTTACCTGTCGACCAGCAATTAACACTTGAAGTAGCACGTATGATTCGTGAATACTTCCTACAGCAGAATGGTTTCCACGAAGTTGATGCTTTCTGTTCTGTAGACTTACACTACAAGATGGCTAAGGCTATCTTGACCTTCCAGGAGTCTGCAAAGAATGCAATGGCTGCTGGAGCAGAACTCCAAGATGTCGTAAACGTCCCTGCAAGGACTGAATTGATGCGTGGTCGTTTCGAATCAACTTATGCGGATGAAATCGATGCGCTTGTGAATAAAATGAATGAAGAAATCGCAGCGGCGATCGTGGAGAACTAGGAGGAATAGAAATGTCTGGAAAGGAATATCGAACCATCACTGACGTCAAGGGGCCTCTGGTCTTCTTGAACAAGACAGAACCTGTAGCATTCGGTGAAATCGTAGAACTACGTTTGAGCGATGGAACAATGAAGAATGGACAGGTTCTTGACACATCTGACGAACTAGTTGTCGTTCAGGTTTTCGAAGGAACTGCAGGAGTAGACTTGGGCACAGGTGTCAAGTTCATGGGAGACGTGTTTAAGCTCCCTGTATCCGATGACCTAATCGGCCGTATTCTAGACGGTGCAGGACGCCCACGTGACGGCGGTCCTGAAATTGTTGCAGAAGAAAAACATGACATCATTGGTGCTGCTATCAACCCATACTCTCGTCAAAGCCCTCACGATTTCATTCAAACCGGAATCAGCGCTATCGATTGTTGTACTACATTAGTCCGTGGACAGAAGTTGCCAATTTTCTCAGCATCTGGTCTACCACACAATGACATTGCTCTGCAGATTGCACGTCAAGCAAAACTAAAGGATTCTGATCAAGAATTCATTGTAGTATTCTGTGCAATGGGTATTACTTCTGAAGAATACAATTTCTTCCGTAGCGACTTAGAGAGAACTGGAGCGCTTGAAAAAGCGGTACTGTTCGTCAATCTTGCTGACGACCCAGCGGTTGAGAGAATCATTACCCCTCGTCTTGCACTAACTGCAGCGGAATACCTTGCTTTCGAGAAGGATTACCACGTACTGGTTATCTATACTGACATGACCAACTATTGTGACGCTCTTCGTCAAATCGGTGCTGCTCGTGAAGAAGTACCTGGACGTCGTGGTTACCCTGGTTACATGTACACTGACCTTGCTATGCTATACGAGCGTGCAG
>CAXGTB010000013.1:0-15152 GCA_964012565.1 uncultured euryarchaeote
AGATGACGATGTTGCAGATTTCCATGATGGAATAGATTCGTTCTTATCCTCAATATCTTACTTCTACTATGCTATTCTCCTGTTATCTGTTGTAACCCTTGTAATTTCAGTAATACAATTTTTGGATAAACCTTGGGGGACTAAAGCGCTGCTTGGTTCTACAGGTCTGCTTTTGGTTTTGTTACTAGCAACCGGATCCTATGAAGCGTCTTCATTTGTTGAGATAGATGAAGACTATGAAGACATTACAGGTGAATCTCTTGGTGATCTACCGTCATTCTTCGAAGTAAATGGTACAATTGGTGGATACTGTGCAGGATTGTGTTTCGTAGTATACGGATTGCTAGCACTGATTGGTCGTCCCAAATCCCCGGCAGTTCAAGTAGTCATGAATTGATAGATTTCTGTGAATTCATCCGTTGGGTTCATTGAGGGCCGCTTGCCTCGCTAAACTGTAGGAGGGGTTTTATGACCGGTGAAATGAGTGTTTCACAGATTAATGGGAAAGAAATCTATCTCCCTGATGGTAGGTTGCTAGGAGTAGTCGGTGAGACGGTTATCGATGGTAATCAACTATGTGCAACTCATATTTTCGTGGCCGGTTGTCCAGATGAATTAGTAGAGAAAGGAGTTCATTTGACCATTCCGTGGCGCTGGATACGCTCTATTGGAGACGTAGTTCTCCTACGTTGGTTCCCAAAAACCCCAATTCCTTACGAGCAATGAGGTGATTGTATGACTCTCGAAGTACATGTCTTGGGAACCTCATCAGCAAGGCCATCACAGGGCCGTTCCGTGTCAGGTTCAATCATTGAGACTCCAGAAGGAATGCTTGTTGTTGATTGCGGAGAAGGATTTCAGAACCGCTTGGTAAATCATCGCTCAGAAATGAAAAACTTTGGTGGCAGGCGCCTAAAGATGTCTAAAGTTTCAGCGATATTGCTAACACACGGCCATCTTGATCACACTTGGGGCGTTCTTCCTTGGTTACAGACGATGGCATTGGACGGAAGAAAAGACAAACTCTGCGTTCTTGGTCCAACTTCTTCCGAGGTGATTGATGCTTTACTAGGCAAAGAAGTAGAACCTGAAGTAAATCCTTCAGATTTGGTTATTCAATATGACATGTGGATGGATTTGGGAGCAACAAGTGAATCTCTAGGTTACGAGGTTGAGTGGATTTTAGGCGATGGACAGAGATGGGTAAACATGAATGATGGCTCAGAAATCTCATTACCACAACCGTTGAAGAAAGTAACAATTTCAGCCCACACAACTCAGCATACAGTTCCCTCCTGTGCTTGGAGGGTTTCATTAGGCGAAAGAAAAGGGAAATTCGACCGTGAATCCACCAAGCATCTGTCAGACGAAATCAAAGCGAAATTGGCATCAGGTAGTGATGTTGAGTATGAAGGAGAAACACTTGTAGCAGCAGATTATCGAACAAATGCACTACCTGGTTTGTCCATCATTATTTCAGGAGACACAGCAGAACAGGCAATAGATGCAGAATGCGATCTATTAATTCACGAAGCAACATTCCTCAATTCTCATTCAGATATCGCTAATGAGCACCTTCATTCAACCGCTGCAGGGGCAGCTAGAACTGCGGTTGAATGTAAAGCAAAACATCTCGCAATAACACATTATTCGGGACGATTAGAAAATCACGAAGCATCCTTAGAGGAATCAAGAGCAATCCATGACTCTGTGGTTGCACTATCAGATGGAGATAGGTTGGTTTTAGGGGATGACTCCTCGCTTACTCATTTAGTCAAATCGACTCAGGGATGGACTCAGCAAAGTTGAGTCAATTTCAATACCGAGATGCTGGTTAGCAAAAATATGAGTAGCCCACGTTTGCTTGTTATTTTACTGGCCGGCCTGCTATTTTCACCAATGGTTTCTGCCACCGAAGGCAGAGCAGCCCCGCAATGTGCTGAACTTGATCTTTCAGCTGTAGTCTCATCAAGTTCAGGTGTTGCAGTGGATCCGGGTGCGTGTACAATAATCGATATTGGAGTTAGAAGCCATTCAACAACCTTAGCTATTGATATCGAAATATTGGATGATGCGATGGACGTACTGATGTTTGATCAAAGTTCAATTCAGGTTTACAAAAATGGACAAAATTATCGCTCATATTTCAACGATGAAGCATCATTTGAAGAAATTAGTGGTGCTAAATGGTTGGACTGGGCGCCTCCACTCTCATCTACTGACAAGAGATGGTACATTGTATTCGATAATACTCAGCATGACGGAGACGAAGGAGAAGGCGACCAAGGCGGATTAACTTCCAGATTCAAGTTACAATTAGCCCCTGCTTCGACAGAAGATTATTCTCTAATCCATGATACATTTTTCCTTCAACCAGGTGAGAGAATAAACATGGCAAGTTTCAGTGTAGATGGTGGTACTGAATTGTCTTACTGGGCACATCCGATTTCAGGCGATGGAGATATATTCATTCAATCTGATAACCAATTATCTGGAGATTTGCGTATTGCAGGTACGGCGATGGAAAATTTCGGGGGACAAGACACAACTCAATTGGATTGGACAGTCCCAGTATTTTTGGATTTACAAAATCTGAATCTGATGGCAGAAGCAGGCACAACAGGTCTGCATTTTTCTGTTAAAGCATGGTTTGACCCAGTATTGGCTCCAGTAATTGTGGATTATTCAAATTCTCAAACTACAATCGGTGAAGGAATAATTCTCAATGCGAGCAATACGCCAAATAGCCTTCAACAAATTCGGTCTCTATCTTGGGATTTCGATTCCGATAATATTCCCGACGCTACAGGATTCGTGGTGGAAGCATCATGGGATTTACCGGGTACTAAAACCGTTATTTTGACCGCAGAATCCGAGACTGGAGAAACGACGTCAACCAGCACTCAAATCGAAGTTGTTGATGATACGAACCCTACTGCTGTAATTACAGCAACTGGTGATAAACTAGACCTCGACCTAGGTGGAAACTACAGGTTAGACCGCACGTCAGAAATGAATCTACAAGCATCAAATTCTTATGATGACCACGGCATTGCCTCCTCCTCTTGGAATGTTGATGGAGAGTTTGTCTCATCTGCATCACAATTTTCAATCGATTGGCCAGAAATTGGCAACTATGTCGTAACTTTAACGGTGACAGATTACTCCAATAATTCAGGTTCAGTAAGCACTACAATAAGGGTCTACGATTCTACAGAACCTATTCTTGTCACAAGTGTTATTTCTGAAATAACCGAAGTTGAGCAAGGCGAAGATTTGGAATTCAAGGCTGCTGCTACTGATGCGTGGGATTCTCAAGAGAATTTGACATTTACATGGGATTTAGACCTTTCAAAGGACTCCGATAAAGATGGCGATCGAACTAATGATGCCGATTTAACTGGCTCATCGGTAACGATATCCTTTGACGAAGTTGGTGAAACAAAATTTGCTGTAACTGTATATGATCAATCCAACAATTCAGATTTTGAGATATTTACAATAGACGTTGTAGAGCCTCCAAGTGAGACGAGTTTGTTAGCGATTGTAGCAATTGTATTTTTGGTAATTATCGTAGTTATGGGAGTTGTATTATTCGGTCACAGAGGGGTTCAGAGAAGACATGCAGTAGAATTACTAATGCAAGGTGGCCTCACAAATGAAGAAGCCAACGCTAGACTTGATAGCATCGCTCGTAACAACAAACTTCCAGCATTTGCGAAGGCTGCTCAAATGGCAGGTATTTCGGAGGCTGGTATTGTCAAATCAGAATCTCAGATTCATTCTGAAACGAAAGCCGAAGAATTCGCAGCCATCTACGGAAACGACTCGCAGATAGATCCGAATGCAGGATTCCGTCCAATTGCGGCTCCTCGTAGAGTAGACCCAGCATTGGCAGAGGCAGCTCTAGCAGCGTTTGCTGATGAGCCAAAACAAACCGCTGTAGTCAGTTCCGCTCCGGTTTCTGGTAAAGTGAAAAGCGGCGGTGTAGCGCTGCCACAATCAACCAAACCCAAATCACATAATTTGAACACCGAATGTACGAGTTGTGGTAAGATGTTCTCTGTAGAATTACTTCCCTCTGCAAAGAGTGCAATAGTCTCCTGTCCACACTGTGGAATCGACCAATTATTCGAACGTTGAAAACGACACATCTCGCGCCCGCAAGAGGGATGGTTTCATTTGGGTGTAGATGCTGAATTAGGAAAGATGTCAGACTCTAGCGTGCGCGTACTCCACCGCGGAGTTCCACAACCCCTCGATTCTCGAAGGGTTGCAGTCGCGTTAGTAATCGTGATGCTGCTACCGATTTTCACCCCGGTTTCTGCTAATGAATCGGTTGGTAGAGATGACTTCGGAATCCTCGAAGCTATGGCTAATGCTTTGGCTGAACAAAGAGATTCTGGAGAAGACGAATTGGCTCATAATTCTGCGGAAGGAATTCTTAGCGCCCTTGAAGCACGTGGAAGAGAAATCGGTGATGGAGATGCACTCCTTGCTACAGATGGGGTATTGGGAGATATCTCCATGCGCCAAACAGATCCGCTAGAACCCTCTCACCCACGTCCTTACGTCTATCTAACCGACCAAACCTCTCACCCTGATGGTTGGCCCAACAACCTCTTGGATACCCTTTTCGAACTCCCTCCAAGTTTCAACGATCCGTTGGCATTTGGAGCAAATACATATTCGCTTTACCTCAATTACACTGCTAGAAATAGCGGCCCTCAATACGAAGCCTGGGATTATGGGACATTCACTGGAGACATTTTGTCATTCGAAGGAACTGGTCTTTTTGAGAACGCAATTGATATTGATGGAGATGGAGCTAGTGACGTCGCTGTTGGCCTTTCAATCCTAGGACTTGGTCAAAGAGGAGAGGGATGGGACGTTGAACTCAACGGGTTGTTTGTCGATTCAATATGGATCCGCCCAAATTTCCAATGGAAGGTACGTGTGCTTGACCATTCAGACCCGTTGTGGGATGATATGGCAAGTATGGAGGTTTCTTTGATGAAAGGGGTCGCTTATGATTTGACGTTTACAGGAGATGGGGAATCATATGCCTTAGTTGTTGACTCTAGATTTACTCAGCCTCCGCATGATTTCCAAGTAAGGGTTGGATTAGATCAAATGACATTGGATGTAGTTGGGACATTTACTACTCTAGCAGATATCATCAACATTTTTGGAGGTGGAGATGAATCAGGTCTCGAGATCACCTCAGTTTCAGCACCTTACGCAATCCTCGTTTCTAATCCGAATAGAAACTCTGCTAATGAACAAACAGATTGTGAAGATTCCTCTTGGTATGATCCAGTGGCAGACCACGATGTTGAAAGTAGAGATCACAAATGTGGTTATTCGGTCGGAATTGGTTATGTTCACTTTGAAGAACCCCAACCAAACGGATTCCGCCCTGTGGATGAACTGGGATACATCGATGTAGGATTGCATCCAGTAAATGGAAGTACTCTGATACCAGAAGAGTTAGATTTAGTCATTCGAAACGATAACGCTGGAGAAAATTCCTTTGATAATATTGAAATTTTCAGTGATACAGATGCAGATTTGTATTTCCATTATTTCGAAGATCGTTCCGCTCATATAGAAGAAGGGGGACGATTTGGTAACATCACAGATTCTCGAGGTTGGGTAAGGGATATGCCCAAGGGAACAATGCCTCAAGAAGAAATTGATGCTATATTCACCTTGATTGGAGAGGCGCCAGGTTCGACCAATTTCCCCGGACAGATGCCTAACCGTCTCTCACTAATTATTTCAATCAAAAATTATACGGCTGATGGTTCAGCAAATGTTGCAGATTCAACGTTGTTATTCGACCCTTCAAATGAACGCTGGAACAGTCTAATTTTGATTGCAGGAACAGAACGAATTTCAAAGCTAGAATACGTGTCAACATTCCAAAGACATGGATACGCAACCGATGTTTCTTCGATGGAAGTTGAAATTTTAGATTTACCAGAAGTGGTTGCTATATTCGGAACGTTTGAGATTCCTACCTCGAATAGAGTGCGAGTTGAGTTTGGAACAGCTCCTGATTTATTGAGCGAAGTTTTGGATAACGTAGTTCTAAATTTAGTTGAGATTATTTTAGATCTAGGAACTATTCTAAATGGTTTACCTGAAGCGATTGTTGGAACTGCAGGCGAATCCAGTGGAGAAATATTTTTGCAATGTTTTAATCAAGTTAAAGAAACGTGGGCTAATGGAAATCAAAGATCAGAATCAATGATTGGAAGTGTAGGTTTAGGAATCGGGAGTAGCCCTCACCCAGTTATGCAAAAGAATCACATTTTGCTTGCAGAAGACCTAGATTACACGGATGAATATGGAAACGTTTCTGGTAAATATGGGTCGATTAATCCACCTCTTGTTCCCGTGGGTATGAGTCTGTTGATGACAGATATTTCTGGGGCATCATATTCCTATGACCAAGAAACCGATTTACGAACAATATCTGTAAATGGACTCTCAGGTGAGGAATTAATAATCGGCCACCTGACTCATTTCTCAAATACCACAGAAGGTGACGTTAGACAGTTTGCATCAATTTCAAACCGTCCAGCTAACCTAACAATTTCACAACAGGATTCACTAATCACGTACTCGGCATCTGGAGAAATTGGCACAATTACATACAGCGGTGAAGGAGAGGGACAATACAATGCTCTTCGGTTGAATGGATTGCCTTCTCAGTTCCAATTGGAGTTAGGAGATACTCTCTCGTTTTCAGCCCCTGAAGGAATAGATTCGATTGAAGTCCAAATTTCTAATGCCACAACTCCTCTTACAATGGATGAAGATCACGCTAGGTTCTGGATAAATCAGAACATCGGAGAAGCGAGTATGTCTCTCAAATTGTCCAATCTTACTTCCATTGTATTGAATCCTCCTGAAGAGCAAGGAGCAAAGGGCGAAAGAGGAAACAGCAAACTTGTAATGAATAGGACGGGATCTTCTCCTTTCAGTGTTTTATTGGAAGATGTGAGCGATAGAAGTGATGAATTCCTTGGCTTATCAGGAAGAATTCATCTATCGCCATTGCCCGCTAATCTGACAATGTCTCTGCCATCATCAGAGAATTCCGACCTAATTTCAATTCCTGAATTTGGTGATGCAGATGGAATTCTCGCATTGTCATTTTTCCTTTCAGGCATGATTGGTTTTGGTTCATCGGTAAACGACTTTGCTGTAGAAAGTATGGTTAACTTAGGAGATGCTTCTAACATTCGAAGTAATCTAACACTTGGTATGGATTTATTGACCGGTGAAGAATTTGACCTGACCTTAGACGTAAGAAAAGGAGTGAATGTTGCTGAAGAGCCGAGATGGGTACATGGAATCTCTGGAGAAGTATTGGAAGCGACAGAGTTGGTGTTTAATTATTCCAAAATGCCAGATTTCACTGAGAGCTCTCGCAATGTTGTATCTAATGCGTTCAAGGACTTCAAACTTAATCAAACAGAAAAAGTTGAAGTCGCACAACGACTTTCTTGGGCAGGTTTGAGCGATGCTGAATCACTCGTAGATGCAATGGAAGATGGTTACATCTCAGAAAGAGAACAAGCCCTTCTCGATACTGAAACCCTTGAAGACGAGGGCGTTACTTTTGATCAAAGGCGATCATGGCATAGTAAAATTTGGATGCCACAATTACCAGCAGGTCAGATAAAATTACTCTATGATGTAGAAATTAATGATAATGTACCAACATTCGAGATTAAAGTGTCCATGGATGGTTGGATTCCGTTCAGACCAGTTCTAACCATAGAATTGAATGGCTTGACAAAGACAGACACTCTTCTTGTATTAACGGGCCTCGATACTGAACTACGTAGAAATGTTTCAATGGATGCAACATTTTCAACTCAGTCGGACCTAGTGATTCCCAGGACTACCATAGACATGGTCTATGATTTCGGGGAAAACTTGGATGATGTAAGGTTATTACAAAACAATCAATTGCGGGGGATAAGAACAGAATTGATGATGTTTAATGCACCAGCAAAGGTAGATCAACTGGAGTCAACAATTGGAGACATCCTTGAAGCTCACTTGGTAGTCCCTCCTGAATACAGAGATGGACTAAATTCTGCTGACTCTTTGATGTTACAGCAACTAAGAAAGATCGATGGGTTATGGTGGCCTGCTACGATGTTTATTCGAGATGTCCCTGGAGAGATGCATCTAAAAGCAGCACCTGCAGACAATTTCGATATTCACGAAGAGCGCTCTTTCCAAGGAATGTTCGAGATGGATTATTCTTCAAATAGCGACGATATGGATTTGTTCATAGAAACCAAGGGCAAAGCTCAGAACATTAGAGGTGACAACCTGATGCTCGCAGAAAACCTGCCTGACAGGTTCGTGATGGAAGTTACTGAGGACTACGGCGCAAGGATTTCAGCATCCGGAAGTGGTGTAGAAAAGCTATACATTCGGAGGAGCAACAGCATGATTCAAGATGGAGTGAACATCGTTTCATCAGAACTGATTGGAGAGAACTTGAAAGGTGCGGAAGTACACATCTATCGCCCACTAGGATACCCGGTGATTGTAGTTGACGGAATCACTGGTGGAAGGATTGTCGCCACTGCTCACACAGAAGTGGATGTCCTTGGTACAGATATTGATGCTAGAGGTGTGCTCCTAGATGCTCAATTTACAGGCGGCCTTCCTACCGCTTCTAGCGTGGGTGTAAACGGCGTGGTATCAGATCTATCCTTGCTTAGTAGCCTAACTGGAGGAGAAATTGAAACAACTCACATAATGATTGGCGATCCGTTCTCATCATTATTAGCAACGGCAATTGCGGCGGTGACTGGATGAGTGATGAATACGACCCTGAGATGGAGGAAGAACTCCACGAACTATCTCAAGAGATAGGTGAAATGGTTGTAGATTTCACAGAGAAAATCTCCCCTATGCGGGTCGCTTTAGCAGGATTAGTCCTGATTTTATTACTTGGAGCACTTGTATCGACCTGGTATTGGGTTATTCCAAGAGACGACGTGGAAATTGAAGTTATGTATCTCCAGAGAAACGGTCACATTGTATTGGTAGAATTGGTAAATGATGGCAGTCGTGAGATTACTGATGTCGAATTGCGAGTTGATTTTGTGGACAATAGTCAAACAGTATTAGGCAACATCACAGTTTCTTTGAAATCCGTGGCTAGCCATACCAGTGTTTCAGGAGATGATATGGAATTAGATCTTCGTGGCTATTCAGTATGGGAGGAATATACAATTCAAGTCAACATAAAATGGACAGATTTCCGAGGTGTTGAAAATGAGGAAAAATTCATTCACAAAGTATCTGAGAATATTACTGAAAGATTCCATGATGAATGTGAAGAAGTAACATGGTTTCTTTGAGGCTAAATTAGGCAAGTCCTAAAACGAACTTTCGCTGCCACAGGTTTGTGCGTAGAGCCTTTTTGTTGCTCGTTATATTCCTGCTTTCAGGAATACCGGTTGTAAACCAGCCGGAGGTAATCAGTGAGGAGCCCGGGGTAGAATGGGTTCGTTTCGATTTACCGGAAGATTCGATTCGCAATTTAGTTGGAGAATTAGACGAATCACTCTCATTAGAAGAAAGGCCTTTGCTAGCACATTCGCGCTTGGGCATACATGATTCCAGTGGCGTATTATTTGAGCATGAAATTCCAGATGAGTTATTGACTTCAAGGCCTGATATGCGACTTGTTTTGGTTTCAACCGAGTTTCGTTTTTCTGATGTAAGAGACAGTATTTCAGATCACAAGGGAGTAGAAGTTAGAGAATTCATTTCACCTTCTGGACTTATGGTTCAAGGAACGCAAAACGGAATTATTGGTCTATCAGAAATAGATGGTGTCGCTGCAGTACAGCCAGTACCTCTAGCTATGTTTGTTGATTATTCGTTGATGGATTCATTACCTAACACTCCGGTTAGGATAGAATCGTGGAGAGCAGAATCACTACTTCCCGGAGTAGATATTTCTGATAATTGGGGAATGAGGCTACATCAAGAGCTAGATTTGGTCGCAAATAATTTCCTCAGCGATTCTATCTTCGCTGAAACTGGTCGCTATGATGGATTGACATCCTCATCTATCGCATCCCTAGCATCTGAACCCTCAGTGGCTTGGATAGGACATCAGCCTAGTCTTACAATCTGGAACGATCAGGCTCGAAATCATATGAATGTCAATGCAATGAAGCAGTATTACACAACAGATTTGGATGGTTCTGGACAAATAGTTGGAGTTGCAGATTCAGGACTGGACGACGATCATGGAGACTTCGGTTCTCGAGTGGTTGGCAATGTCGACGTGATTGGCGATGGCTCTACCGCTGATGCTCATTCCGGGCATGGAACCCATGTTGCTTGTACTGTATTGGGTGATGGGTCACGTGGAAATTATGCAGGAGTTGCACCAGCAGCTGAATTGTATTTCCAAGCCATGGAGAACGACAATAATGGAAATTTCCAATGGTCCAGTATCAACAACATGCTCAACACAGCCTACAACAACGGTGCTAGAACTCACACAAATTCGTGGGGTTCAGAATCTAGTTCTGATTGGGGTGTTTACACCTCCTCTTCTGAAGACGTGGATGACAGAGCAAGATATTATGATCAATATTACAGTGGACGTGAAGGGTTAACAATTCTATTCGCAGCAGGTAATGATGGTCCACAATCAGATACAATCGGTTCTCCTGCTACAGCAAAGAATTTGATTGCTGTGGGCAATTCACAAAACAGGTATTCAGGTGCTCCTAACAGCATTATGGATGGGTCAAGTCGCGGCCCGGTCGATGATGGCAGAATCAAACCGGATGTTTTAGCCCCGGGTGGTTATGTTCGCTCTTGCAAAGCCCAAGAAGCCACAGATACGGGTGGAGCAACTTGGACGAATAACTGGTACATGGAGTACACAGGAACAAGCATGGCTACACCAAATGCAGCAGGGACTGCTGCTTTGATTAGAGAATATATCACTGAGGTTTCTCAAAGGCCAGAACCTCAAGGCGCTTTGGTGAAAGCATTGATGATTTTGGGTGCTAGAGATGTTGGGAATCGTGATATTCCGAATATGGACGAAGGTTGGGGCCGTATTGATCTCAAGGGCACTTTAGCACCAAACAATGGTCGAGGAATTTGGGTTGACGACCGCTCATTTTTATCTTCAACAGGTAATTCCAAGAGTTACTCTTTCAATGTGACAACGGCAGGACAACCATTCAAGGCAGTGGTTGCTTGGTCGGATGAGAGAGGTTCGAGATTTTCTAATACGCAGTTGGTAAACAATCTGAATATGCTAGTAACAACTCCAAGCGGTGTTGAGTATAAGGGCAATGAATTTTCTCAAGGGAGGTCGATTCAGGGCGGCACTCATGACACTCTAAACAATGTAGAAGTTGTTCTGGTCGACTCTGCTGAGATTGGATTATGGACAGTAAAAGTAACCGATGCAGGGCATTCTGGTAGTAGAGCTCAGCCCTATGCGGTCGCAGTCTCCGGAGTTGGAGTAAATGATTTGCGACCTGATCCTTCACCGATTCCAGCGTCATTTTCCACAGATATTGCAATCCCTCAGGTTGGAGATGAAGTATTGGTCGAGATGAAAATTTCTAATCTAGGGAATGTTGAAGCAGAAGACGTAGAAGTAATCTTCCAAGAAGAGGGTCTGTTCATGGATTCACAGACATTTGATTTGGGACCTGGAGGTTCTAAAATTCTATTTTGGGATTGGAATCCTCAAAATGCGGGCGGGCGAACGTTATCTTTCTTGGTAGATTCCAGCGACACAATTGACGAAATCAATGAAGGCAATAATCGCATGGACATTATTGTCAATGTCACAACACCGGGAGTCAGAATTGAATCTACAGCACCAATTGTAACACTTTCTGACATTAACTCAACCTCCTCTTCTTGGCAGGTAACCATGATTAATACAGCATTAATCAGTACTAATGCATCTATTTCCTCTACTGGAGTAACTGGGCCAAATAATAACCAAATTCAATGGTATGTGGGTCTAGATCAAACAGATTTCGAATTAAACGGACAAGAAGGGGTCCTTGTGAATGTGACCTTAGTCCATCCAGCAGGTCCTAATTCAGGACTATACGAAATTGAATTATTAGGGTATGATGAAGATAATGATGTTAGTAGCCCGTTTACATTGGAACTTGATGTCCCTGTATTGGCGCAAACTCGTTTGGAGTTTGATTACGCCACAATTCCTGTTCATCCTGTAAATACTACATCTGTTGATGTTAGATTGTTTAATCTTGGAAACGGTGACATAGGTTATGACTTATTTCTAGAATCTCCTCCTGGCTGGTATGCAGGTTTTGATGATTTAAACGCCCAAGGCGGAGCAAATTCAGCATCAACAGGTCTTATGTTAGAAGACGGACAAATGAATATCGGAATATCATTTACTCCTCCACAAGTGATGACTCTGGCAGGCGCTGAACTTACAGTCATACTAAGAGTGGTTTCTCAAAGTGAGGAAGCTCGGCTGATGCTGTATGAGTTGCCTTTGGTAGTCCAAGAAATTTCTGAGGTAACAGTTGATTTGGAATCGTCATTCTCTTCTATTACACCAGGTAATACGATCTCATTGCAATACTCTATCGAAAATCGAGGCAATATGGATTTGAATCTAAGTCCAAGGTTACAATTGCCACAGAGCTGGACTAAAAATACAGTTCTAGATGACTTCGAGTTAGGATGGACAGAATCGAAAAATTTCCTAATTTCTGTTACAGCAGAACAAAACGCAAGAAGCGGAGAAATCAAATTTATTTTGGATTCAAATGAAAACTCTTGGAGTCACACTGAAAGCGTTAGTGTGGTTGTGCTGCCAGATCCTGTCCTCACCTTTGCTTCGGTTGAAATCGAAGACGAAACTTGGACTAACATATTTGGTCCCGGAAAACACCCAACTGGGGTTCCAATCAATTACACTTGGTTGGTGGAAAATAACGAAGATAGCCAATGGAATCCCGTAGTTTCACTTCAAACGGATAATAATCTGTTAGGTGACTGTACATCGGTTGGTACGGTCTCAAAAGGTGATGTTAAACCGTTAACATGCACGATTATTATTCCAGCAACAGCAGACCCTTCATCCGAACCTGGATTCAAGGTTACCTTGAGCGGCGATATGATTTCAATTAATCAAACTGTCACACTGCTTGTCGATGAGACAAAGGAAGTCAGTTGGAAGGTTCAGGGTACTAGTACGCTGGAAACTGGTAAAACATCTAATTTGGTAGTCACTGTAACAAATACTGGTAATGCCTTGGTGTCAGGGGCAGTAAACGTAGATTCCTCAAGGGGTTGGCAAGTCAAAATAGATGACAGTGATGGAATGATACTTCTTGAGGCAGGACAATCGCAAATCATTCGATTGGAAGTGGTTGCTGATGGCCCTGGCGAAGGTGACATTTCTTTGTCAATATCAGGCGCAAATGACGTGACAAATTCTGAGTATCAAATAGAATTGTCAAGTGAAGGCGACGTAATCGATGACGAATCTTCTAGTTTGGAATCAATATTCTGGGTCGTTTGGATAATAGTGCCAATATTCGCTGTTGTTGCATGTGTAATATTGCTAAGAAAAAAGCCTAATTCTCAAAGTATGAGTTCAGGTCAACATTCTCATACGATCAATACCGCACAGGTTCAATCTAATGTTATTCCTTGCTTCTCTTGCAGGCAGCCAATAACCTCTATGATGCAAGGATGTCCGTCATGTGGGGCTAGATATCACACGACATGTAGAGTTGAAACCTGCCTGAATTGTGGAGTTTCATCTTCATCATTTGTAAATGTAGAATGATTTGAGCATTTGTCCATAGCCTTTTACTGTGACTACCGTGACCGGGGTTCATGGAACCCCGCAGAAAAGACCCAAAGTCCGGTCAAAGCATCGCCAGTATTTTGCTGGTTAGCTTGATGTTAATTTCATTGGTTCCGGCAGTAGCAAACCCGGTTGCTGCAGACGATTCTGGTAGAGATGCAAACATCTCATTATCGATCTCTCCTTCCTCCCAAACCGTCAACCCTGGAGAGACTGCAGAGTACACAGTTCGCGTCTACAATAACGGTGCGAACCCAGTATCGGTAAATCTAGCAGCAACTAATGCCCAAGATTGTAACGGATATAGTGCAACCATTGGTCAGATTGGCCAACCTATCGAAGCAAATGATTACGGTGAAACCTTCCTGAACGTTACACTTGCTCAGACTGCAGAAGACTCATGCATCACAACGGTTACTGCCAATGCTAACGAGCAGGTAACTCCGCCTGACCAACCAGGTCAGCCAGCCCAACAATCGAAAGATGTGGAAACGTCTTCTGGTGACGGTTCTGGTTCAACATTGTTTGGAGTTGATTTGACAATTGATGCGCCGGTTAATCCTACATGGAATGGCGAGACTACAATCGAATGGGATGTTGAAGTAGAAAATACTGGTCGAGTGCAGGAAACAGTAGAACTTACAGTCGATCCAAGAAGTGGTTCCGGTTGCAAATCAGACGGAAGCATGAGTATTGATGTAAGTCCGAGTTCAGTTCAGATTGACAATGGTTCCTCCGAATGGGTAACGGTAACATTGGAAGTCCCTGACGGCAAGGAAAGCGACAAGTATTGCTGGGAAATCGAAGGAGTGGTGACAAATGATCAGAATCCAAATGGTAGCGCGTCTGATACCGAGGAATTCAGTCTATTCGTTCCCGAGTTGAAGAAATGTGACGCCTCACTTTCAAAATCCAGCCTTTCGCTTAATCCAGGGGAAACAGGGTCACTTGTTGTTACATTCAGCAATGAAGGTAATACAGACTGGTCGATAAATGTCGGTTTCAATGGTTCCAAATCTAACTGGGCTAGTGTAGACGGGCCGTCAAGTGGTAACCTGAATTACGATAATGGAAATGGAGAGAAAGATTTCACAATTGAAGTAACTCCAGATGATTCGGTTGAAGCCAATTCACAAAACTCAATCTACATTGAAGGCAAGGACAGCAATCTGTGGAAATGCAGACAGCAAATCACAGTCACTGTCGGACAATCACGTGGGGCTTCGATGTCACTTGGCAATACGGCACTTTACGATATAGC
>CAXGTB010000014.1:0-14963 GCA_964012565.1 uncultured euryarchaeote
GCAGTAAACCTGCCGCGTGGATCTAAACTGATTTTTGTAGAAATTTCATCCACTCTAAAATCAGCAACTCTCGATTTTAGGATTCCACCGATTCCAGATGAATCAATAGCGTAACCCGTTAAACCAATAGTATCAGCCAAATCATCCTTTACGGACATGTGCTAACACTTCTCAAAGTTTCAGTCCAGAGTAATCTCCCTGAACTTGCCCGATCAACTTCTTTAGCAAATCTGCAGGGTCTACTCCTTTGTTAGTGCGAATAAAGAATTCAGGTTCGTCCAAATCTGGATGACCTGGGAAGTAATTTGCATAATCGACTCCCTTGTCGCTGTTCAGTCTTTCACGGAGTACTTGCAGAGAGGTATGAGACTCTCCAATAAATCGTACTCTTAATTCGTTGTTGTCGCGGGCGAGGACTTTAACCGGCATAGTGAACGATGTCGCCGTCCAGCCTCGCCTTCAAGAACCTTTGGCTGTGTATCGGATAAATCGCCACTAGAGATAAGTGAAAAAATTGGTCGAAAATTGAGATTCTGACCCTTCTCGCTTTAAACTGAATAGTGCACCGGCGCGACGTGAGTTCCCAAGCCATTGAGGATGCGCTGCGGGGTCAATCTGACCGTTTCCGCAAATTTTCATGGCCAATTGTAATTCTATCCGCTGTACTAACCCTTGGTTTGGTTGCTGATTTGGCCTTTGTTGATACCCCTTCATTTCACACGGACCTCTCTGATTTCGCTCCCGAATCGGATTCCGCAGATGCTCACGATAGAATCGGTGATCACTTCGGAGATGAAACACGTCCAATGTTTGTTCATGTAACAAGGGATGATGGAGGAAACGTCCTAGATATGGATTCTCTCAATTTGATGAATTCACATTTGGAAATAATTCAAAATGAAAGTACAAAGATGCAAAATGTTGTTGAAAATTGGATTACAGCACCTTCCATTCTCCAATTGGCATTAGACGAAGAAGCAAATGGCACTGAACTTTCGACTGTAGATACATGGGAAGAAATGTTGAACCTGGTAATTGATGTTAATGCGTCAGATTGCCCAGGTGACGTTTCCAAGCAAAAAGAAGTAGCACAATTCATTCTCGATGGAATGCTGCACAAAGATTTCGATGGAGCTGAGATATGTCTTTGGATTGAAACAAATACCGAGGAAGGTTCAGCAAGTGTCTCAGCGTCGTCAACTCTTTGGATTTTGGAAATAGATCCGAATTTGTCCAGTGAAGAGCGAAAAGAGAAGCAAAATCAACTTAGAGAGATTTTCCAAGAGTTAAGCGAAGATTCGGATTTGCATTATGGCGTGGCATCTTTAGATTTGATATCGCATGATATAGATGAAGGAACATTTGACAATCTCGCCACTCTCATTCTATTGGCTGTACTTGTTGTGGTCTTGTTGTTAGCCATCTCGTTTAGAAGTGTGAAAGGGGTAGTTTTCCCACTTGTTGGTCTTTCCTCTGCATTAATTTGGACGTATGGTCTTCTTAATCTCGCAGGTGCTAGATTTACCGCATTAGAAGTCGCAGTAGCACCACTTGTTCTTGGACTTGGTATCGATTATTCAATTCATTTGCAGAGAAGGTACAATTCCTTCAAGAAGAAGGATATTGATGACTCTGCAGAAGCTTGGCTAGCATCCTGTGGTAAGTTATCGACTCCACTTGGTCTTGCAGTAATAACGACTGTTGCGGCATTCTTAGCTAACATCATTTCTCCATTACCGCCATTGGAAACTTTTGGTATAGCCCTAGCAGTTGGTGTTCTCTCTGCTTTCATCAATGCTACAGTAGTTGTCGGTGCACTACATGTAGTGCTTGATTCTAGTCAAGACAAGGCTCCTGCTGAACCAATCAGGATGCCAAGGTTGTCTAAGAAACTAGTAGATTTACAAAGAACACAGCAAGTGTTGGTTCTAATCGTCGCTCTGATAATCTCAGGTGTTTCAATAATCGGTGCTATGGGTCTTGAAACCGAATTTGATCTCACTGATTTCCTTGACGAAGATATGGAAATAATGCAAGTAAGAGATGAATTGGATTCTAGTTACGAAAGTGCAGGTTGGAAGGTTGTGTACATCCTAATGGAACCTGCTGATTCTGCAACTGAGATCGATTCAGATTTCATCTTACTCAATGAAATGCGAGGATTACATAATGACTTGGCGAATAATCACGATGTAGTAGGAGGGGGCGGAGCAGACTCCAGTCCATCTTACGAAGGACCATACAAAGTTCTCTTTGATGCTGTTGATAACGATTTATTATTCGGAGAAAGATATGGTCTGGTAATCAGTAGTGGAGACTTGCGCAGAGGTATCGCATCAGAATTTGACTTAGGTGCAGCATTTGCGAACCTCTCCTCAAACAATTCAGTGGCAGACCCATACACAGGTGATTCATGGGCTGAAAGAGTACAGAATACAGTCCATCTTGATGGTGAGATGATTAAACATATTCGAATCGAGGTTAGAGTGGATGCTACAACTTCTAGCGACACTAGCAGAGTGGTTGAATGGTTCGAACAAGAACTTGGTGAAGAGTCTGACACAGGTAAGATGCGTAGTGAATTGTCCGGTAAAGCAAATGTGTATGTAGCAGGTGATTTGGTTGCTTTACAGAACGTTTTAGATGGTCTAAATTCATCTCAACTTTCATCTACGGCAATATCATTCGTCGTCTCATTCTTTGTCCTTCTATTATTGACACGTCGCCCAGTTCCAGCATTCGTAGTTCTAACTCCGGTAGTACTTGCAACTCTATGGGTCGTCGGTTCGATGGTGGTTCTTTCATTGAAATGGAACGTTCTGACTGTAATGGTTACTGCATTATCACTTGGTATTGGTATCGACTATGTTATTCACATGTGGCGTAGATTTGAGGCAGAACGAGAAAAACGCGATGATGTATGGGAGGCGCTAGAAGAAACTATTTCCACAACAGGTGTTGCATTGGTTCTCTCAGCAGGAACTACTGCGCTTGGTTTCTTGGTTCTCTTATTCTCACCAATGCCAGTTGTCCAACAATTTGGTCTTGTTACAGCATTAACTGTAACCTATTCCTTGGTCTTGTCAATAATTGTACTGCCTGTACTTCTTCTTATGTCAGAGAATAATTCACCTAGATGAAAATGAATCAATTATTGAGTTCATCTCAAGATTCTGTTCTCGACTGATAAGACAAAGAGCCAGCCACATTGTACAGTAGCGTAGAGCTTTGACTTTCCTCTCCGCTCTACGTACAATTTCATCCCCTGTAATTCCAGATTGTTTTGCAATGAATTTTACTAGGCGTTTCTCCATTCTTGCTCTTGGGTCTGAACCATCATTGACAACAGGTTTCTTTGTTTCAATAACTGGCTTTGGCTCTTTTTTAGGAGTATTCAATTTCTCTGTCTTAACTTCATTGACCACTGGATCTGTCAATCTTGATGGTCTAGGTTGCCACCCTAGGGGTGCATTAATTCCTCTGATGTCACAATTTGGGGAAAGAACTCCTCCTTCATCAATAATCCATCCTGCGAAAATTAATGCTTTTATTGCATCATGAGCAGTATCCGTGTCAATCCAACCCATGTCGAACGAGAGAATTCGTTCTAGGTCGTCTGCTGTCTGATTTACTCCACCTCTGAAACAGATGGTTAGAACGCGTTTGATGTCCTCTATTTCTTGCGACATAATCCTCACTCAATCTTTGTAAATGATCCATCACTTTCTAACTTCCAACGACCAATAGCATTGCCTGAATAGAATGTTCCTTCTGATAGGTATTCATAGTCGCCTCCTGGTGGAAGAGATTCGTAACTAGGAACAACCTGTTTTGTAGTGTCTTGTTTACCGGGCAAGGTATTTACAGAAAGTTTCGCCATCGCATCAGCAACATTGGTAATCGTTTGTTCTTCAACAGATTTCTGTTTAGGCGGTGGGCCTCGTTTTGGTTTTGTAGAAACCGGTTTGTTTGTGGATTGTGTTTTTGGAGGTGGCCCGCTGCGTGGTAAATTGTCGATTGATGGCATTTTCTTTGCCTCAGAAATCTCGCTAGGTGAGCGTTTCTTTCTCAATAATACTACTAGAATTAGTAATGCTACACCCACTCCTGAACCGACATAAACCATCGAGCCAACTTCTTCAGGAACACTGTACTCTTTTGTGAAAGAGTTGTCATCTTCGTTTAATTCCCAAATTCTTTGCTCTTCATCTACAATTACCAAGAGCTCCCACTCACCATCTGGAACGGTTATTGCAACACGTTTGGTGATTCCTTGACCACTGCTTATTTGAGATTGTGAATATCTCCCAACTAATTCACGTTCACCATCAATAATAGTGTACACAGTAATGTTGAATGACTCTTGCAAATCTTCTCCTGAATTTTTCACAGTTATCTCTGCGCGTAATTCTTTACCTGGCTCAATTGTTCCATCAAGAGATACATCGACCAGTTCTATATTTGGTCCAACTGAAGTCAATGGTATCGATAACCATGGCTCGCCATTACCTGAGTCATCAAATGTTTCTACATCCCAACCAGAATCGTCTTTGCCACTGGCCCAACAATTCATATTTGCTTCGGGTGATAGTAACGAGGGGTCACCTAGTGATGAGAAATCGAAATTGAATGAAAACAATGTCTTTCCTTGAAACACATTTGATGGTAGACTAGAAATTGTAACTTCTTCCCATTGCACCTCACTAGATAATATCTGGCAGGTAAGGTTCAATTGACCAGACCAAGAGACATCTTCATCGACATTTACTCCTATTCCAACATCGTCTAAGTGATATCTTGATAATTGTTCAATACTAGAGTCTAGGATTACAGGTGGGTTCGCATCAATCATGTAGGTTGGAGCATCAAATGTTCCGATAGTTCTAGTTCCCAATGGGTCCATGAAAGCAATATCAAAATCGATAATTCCTCCAGAGCTTGGCATTGAAATGGTTGAATTTATTTCTCCGTTGATCACTTCAACAGTCGAAGATCCAAACCAATCCTCGCCTTGCAAATAACCCCACCACGTCATAGATAACTCACCCTGATAATTTTCTCCAGAAAGGGAATGAACAATCGAACCTTGGATTCTTAATTTTTCATTTATTTGCATTACAGACATGTTTGAAATTTCACCGGTAATTGGGCTGGAAATATCACTTACTTCAGAGATTGAGAACTCGAAGTCATCAGAATAAATCCACAAATTTTGGAATGAAGATTGACTAGTTCCATCAATATCAGTTACCTTAATTTCAACCAATCCTTGATTTAATCTTGAAATATCAACTTCCCAGTCTGAAAATAATTCAACTGAAAGTATCATTTCATTTCCAACAAATGTATGGCTGCAAGTTGTTTTATCAGTATTGATTCTAGTACCTAGCGATGTACAAATCGAATCAGCAACGCCATAATTAATTCCAAACTCAGAATCCCCGCCCAGCTCAATCTTTACTGACATAATGTCGCTAAGTGCGTTCCCGTCTGTAATCACTATGTCCCATGATATGCCTCGAGAAACTTCCCAATACTGTGTGCTATCTGTGTTGTATATTCGATCAACAAAGGCATTTTGAGCATCTCTTGTTTTCCACCAAATTGTATTGTTCGAAATTGAGAATCCTGCATTATCATTGCCGATTATTCTCATGTAAACTAAATCTTGGTCGGCATTGTCTTTGTCAGACTGTGTTCCATTAAACCACCAATAACTACCGTCGTTTTCTAGTGTGAAATTAATTTCTCTATATTCACTAGTTTGCGGCATACCATCCGGGAAACTTCCATCTGAGCCATCATCAATTGCCTGAACCCAAACTTCCAATGCAACCTGTTCTGCATCAAATCCAGAAGTGTCAGCGACCTGCAAAGTGAGTTCCCTATCGTACCTACTGTCAAGATAATCTTCGTTAGCAGGGATAGTGTCTATGATGAGTGGATTTTCATTGTCTAACAACAACTGAGAAAGGTTTGAATCAGTCAAAATTTGGAATGATTGGTCACTTCTTGCATCAATAGTGATGTCGACGATTCCCGAAATATCTGACGGTAGAGTCCAAGAAAGGATATCATCCTCACCAATTGTCAGGCTATTCCATCCTGTGGTTTGATTAATCCATCCAGAAAAATTATTGTTTGTTGGGTCTTTTACATGTATATTGAAATTAATTCTAGCTTGTAAATCACCGCTTGACAATGTCATTCCCGAAGATGGGAAACTATGGTTGACTCCTATGTTAATCGGTATACCTCCCGTAACAGTGTCTCCAGGTTCAAACTGTCCTAAGTCAGTAATTCTAACCTCGAGTAAGTTGTCAATTTCAATAGAATTTCCAAACATAAACTCGGTGGTTTCTTCTCCATCAGTTCCAACTTTCAGGCAAATGTGTGAAACTCCAGTCAGATCTCCTAAGTCGATATACCAGTCAATCAGAGTTTCTCCCAATTGTGTTGAATTAATTACTCCATTACTGTTAACGAACATGCCTTGAGTGTCATATTCTGTGGATGAAGTTCCATCATGGGAAATACGTGACCAAATACCATCAATCACACCATTGGAATCACAAGATGCTACCTCGAGATACATCTCCCCACTTGCGGTAATATCATGGCTGGTTTGGATGTGAAATGTTTCCGCCCTTGGGTGTAATACAGATGGGATACTAGATACAAATCCTGCATGTTCTGAACGGATTGACATTGAATTTAGATCCGGTTCGTCCCAGTTTTCTAGGTCTGTAACAATGAACTTGATTCGGTATTGTATGAAATCAGCATTTCTAGTTGAGTTGATATTTGTTATTCCAGTTGGGAAAGTAGTGTTGATTGTACCGTCTAGGCCTTCCCATAAGTTAGAGGATATACCACTATATGTGCCCGCAGTTCGATATTGGAAACTTAACTCGCCACCTGGAGTGTTAATTCCTTGTAAGTTTAGTTGAACGGGAGTGGCTCTAGAATTGGAATTTGGACGCAGGTCGATAATTGGTGAAGTAATCCATGCGGAATGTGAATTCGATTTGTTTTGATACTCGGAGTCTTGTGAAACCAATTGATTCCATGAACTGTAGGCGTATGATGACATATCTCCAGATGCCCAGATTATGCTTCCATTTATCTCCTCGACAACTGTGTCAAAATGTCCAATATATCCTATGTCATTGCCCTTTGACCAGGTGTCTTGAATTGGATTCCAATGGTAGACTGTACTTTTTGTTCCACCATTATATCCCCCAACTAGAACTATCTCATCGTTAAGAACGGTCCCCGACCATCCAAACATGCCAACAGGAAGTTTGCTCATGTTTGTCCATGTATTTGTTGCAGGGTCATACCTTTCTACATAGTCTAGCGCTTGTCTATTCCAGGTTTGTGTTCCCATAAAACCACCCATCGCATACAATTGTCCATGGAAATTTACCATTTCGAATGATGCTCTTGGATGATTCATATCTGCCATCCTTGACCAGGTGTCATTTTGTGGATCGTACCTATACGTCTTGTTTGTTGCATCGTTAGCATTAGGATTGCTGACACCCCCTGCATAATACAGGAAACCGTTAGCTTCTGCCATGGCTCCTAATCCTCTTTCATTTCCGGATGGCATTGAACTTCCTTCATACCAAGTTTTGTTGTCAAGATTGTATATTTGTACGCGACCAGTTGGATATTGTGTGGGATTTGAGTTGCGAAACCAATCTCCTACTACAACCACTAAGTTTCCAGCGACCTCTGCTTCGCAATATTGCTGGGCGTATGGAAGATTAAATTCAGATGGCTCCCAAGTCTTGTTATCATTTTTCATGATTTCAATCAAATCTGTTGGCCCCTCATCATTTTGTTGCTGAGGGTCAGGGTCAATCCAACCCCCCATCACCCATACTTGTCCAAGAGATTCAATTGACGCTGAACATGCTCCAGTTCTAGACATAATTGGTCCGTCTACAGGGGTTAGCCACTGAATATCCGGTCGATTAACATGCACTTCCCCAGTTGAGTCAGTGTAAACTCCATCCTGAGTGAATCCAGTTTGATTGAACAATTGGTCTTGATGAAATGATTGATTGGTCGATGATGTGAGTAGTTCGTTTTGAACCGAAGACCATGTTGGCAATAGGAATAATAGCACGATTCCAAATGCCAAAGCCCCCCTGCGCATGAAATTACGCAGAGCATACAGGGCTTGATAATTTTGGAATAATGAATGACAAAAAAAGCGAGGGTTCATTTCCCCCTTCGTTATGCCCCCATCGCTATGTCACGTGAATACATCGCTCGCGACCCCCGGACGGGACGTCCAATAAATGTAGGAGGCGGGCGACGGCAAAGCAAGAAAAGGGAAATTCGTGATGGGCCTTGGATGGCGCTACCCACGCAAGCAGTGATTCCGTTAGCAACCGGACAAATCGAATCTTACAAAGTGGCTTGGAAAGAAAAAGATCACGAAATGAAAAAACTCGATGGAATCAGAGGCCTATCAAATCTTGGCGGAGCAATGGCACGTCAAGCGCATAAAGTGCTAATCGATTGCCTCATGGATGATGACCCAATGGTAAGGGTTGCAGCATTATTTGCTCTGCCATCTGTAGCCGAGTCGCGACCTGACGAGTTATTTGATCATCTTTCAGTACTGCTCGATGATAAGGAATCATCCGTTCGAAGAGCTGCAAGTGAATGCTTGAAAATCGTAGCACCAACTTTCCCATCTGCAACCGATGGCACACTCGCTTTTGAGTTGAGACATCATGTGAAATTCAGAAGAGATGCAGCATTTTCGGGATTGGGTGGCTTGTGTACAACCTGGCCAGAGGTGGCTTGTGACCACATCGATGAGTTATTGCAAGAAGAATCTCTTGAATTGAGAAGGAAATCAGCCGGTTTGCTGAGAAGAGTTCTCTCTAAAGGAGGTGCAGCAGCTTGGGATTTGGTAGGATGGGCCTTAGAAGATGAAGATGTTGAAACTCGCAGACAGGCTGCTAAATGCCTAGTTCCTCTCGCACACAAGGAGCAAAGAATCGCGACCATACTTGCAGAAAGAGCGATTTTGGATGAAGATACAAATGTCATGGTTTCAGCAATAAAGTGTATCGAGGTATTAGATACAGATCATGGACGTGCTAAGGACCTAGTTCTGGCAGGGTGCAACCACAAAAACACAAGCGTTCGATTGGCTTGTGTCAAAATATTACCTCGACTCATGGGTGATGAAGTATTGCGCAATCATTGTAATGCCTTACTTCGTGAAGAAAAGGATCCAAAGATCAGGAAAGAATTGCAAGAGATGGCTTTCGATGCGCAAATCGAAGGTACGGAGGCGCAAAAGAATGCCTTCTTGGCGCCTGCTCCAAAGGTTCCAAAAATTGATGTTGAAATCGCTGAATCTCAAGGTAAAACCGTGGGACTGGAAGAACTTCCTCCTCCTGAGAAAGATACTGGTAAGCCTCGACATGGTTAATAGGGGAATGCAGGTCGGCGAAACGCTCAAGGAGTACTACTCATGTCTGAGGAATCATTCAACGATAAAGAGAAGCAGTTCAACGACCTATGGGACGGAGTCACGCCTAACGGCATTAACCGTACCAAGTCTCTAAAGTTCCGTCAGTACATTCTAGAGCATGTTCGCCAGATGAAGAAGCCGCTCACCAGAGATAACGCCCACAAGTATTGGATGGGTGTTCTCAAGGCTGAGGCAAAGGATAGCGAAAACTTCTGATCGTGACACGGGGGTCACTCCCCGTCCCGGTGGCCCAATTTGGGAAGGGACGGAATGAGGTGACAAAATGTTCACAAACACACCATTCTCTGCATGGGATTTGAATGATGAAATATTAGCAGGATTAGCCGATATCGGTTGGGAATTTTCCACTCAAGTCCAAAAGGAAACAATTCCTATTGCTTTGTCAGGCAAAGATGTAATCGGACAAGCAAGAACGGGCTCTGGAAAAACAGCAGCATTTGGTTTGCCGATAATGAATGCATGCAAACCTACTGGTGAGCTTCAAGCTCTAATTCTAGCACCGACTCGAGAACTCGCCAATCAAGTTGCAGAAGAGATGTCCAACATCCAAGGCAAAACCGGATTGATTATTCAAACCGTTTACGGTGGTACTGACTTGGAAAAACAAGCGAGAAGTTTGCAGGCTGGCGTTGACATAATTGTAGGAACGCCTGGTAGAGTAATGGATATGACCGAGCGTGGGCATATCGATTTATCAAAACCGGATTTCTTTACTCTTGATGAGGCAGATAGAATGCTTGACATGGGATTCTTCCCAGACATTATGTGGGTTATTGAGAGAATGACTAACAGAAGACAAACCTTACTTTTCTCAGCAACATTCCCTCAAGAAATTATTGATGCTGCTAACGAGTTCATGAACGATCCAGACTTCGTAATGACCAATACGGAAAAGTTGGACATACCTCCAATCGATCAGTACAGTGTTAGAATTGGTCGTGCAAACAAATTGTGGGTCGTTGGGCGTCTTCTAGCAAGAATGACTGATGAGGACCAAACAATCATCTTCACAAATACCAAGAGAATGGTAGATTTACTTGTTCAACGTCTAAAGAAACATCGATTCGATGTTGATGGGATCCACGGAGATTTGTCACAGAATCAAAGAGACAAAATCATTTCAAATTTCAAAGATGGTAATTCAAAAGTTGTAGTTGCAACCGATGTTGCTGCTAGAGGTATAGATGTAGACGGAATTACTCTAGTGATTAATTACGACGTTCCTGATGATGTAGACAACTATGTTCACAGAATTGGCCGTACTGGTAGAATTGGCCGTAAAGGTGAGGCTTGGGCGCTAGTTGGAAGAGATGATATTCCACAAATGAACAAGATTAGTGCGACACATTCTTTGGAAATTATTGAATCAGAAGTTCCTGAACTTCCAGACGGAGTAGATAGAGATCCTGTCAAAAAGCAAGAAGATAATGCTGAAGCAGCAGATGTGTTTGGTATGGTTCCAATCAAATTGGACACAACCTCGCTCTCAAAGTTTTCAATAGTTGATCAAATAGTTAAATCTCTAAAGTGCAATGAATTAGCAATCGGTGACATCGTAATTTCAAGCGATCATACAATCGTAGAGGTTCACAATAAACATGCATCTTTGGCAGTTCGTTCTCTGAACTCTAATGGAATAGGCGCATCAATTGTTGAAGGATGAACTATTCTTCCTCGGTTTTACTGGGAGTCTGAATTGTAATTATTGTTGCAGCGAACCCTAGCATGCCAAGAGTCGCTAATGACCAAGAAGATTGAATTTCTTGAGACCAGATGTCATTTGCTTCACCACAATCTCCAGTAACGCTCGAATAAAATTCACAGTTATCTACGGTTTCTTTTGCTTCCATTGCCTCATCATCCAACAATACATTAGTAAAAGCTCCAATAATCAATAACATTGAAAGAGCGATAACTGATTTACTTAGTGTAGTCCAATTCTTACGATAGATAAACTCCCATTTGTCTTTGCCTGCTTCATTTTCTCTTCGAATCAAGTCACCAGCATTGACCCACTTAAACCAAATTAGCCACATGATTACTAATACGATTAGGAATCCCCATTCATAGACAAATGCATGGAAATCGTGCATTGGCTGCTCACAGCCTAGCATGTCAGGATTTTCAGCACATCCAGATAATGCCAGAGGATAGAGGACAAGTAGTCTAACGATGTTCAGAACATATATGATTCCACAAGCGACCAAAGCACTCTTGATTCTTAGACGCTGAGGTACACCGGTAGTCATCATTATCAGTACTGATATGAAGATCATTTCATGAACACCAGCGCATTCATCTGAAACATATAATCGGAGTTCGTCATATCTAAAATCAGGGTGGTGGAAGGTTACAAGAGTAGTCCAACCGTTGTATTCGGATAGTGTTGCAGCACCTGGTCCATAGATCAGTTCAGTCAAGTGATACCAAATCCAAGCTTCTGATTCTTGGATAAGCCCCAGAGTATTTGTTGGCTGAGTAATAAACCAGTAAAAGGCCTCAACCAATAGAAGAGCTACAGGTATTCTCAGGTAAGTCCTTCCAAGTTGAGCAACTTCTGCCCAAGATAGGTCATCGACCTCCTCTGGAAGTGGCTTAACCTCTCCGGCCATGTTGCCCAATAAATCACTTCATTGATGAATTCTCACTTGTGGGAGGGTTGAAGTTGGCTATCCCTTCGGATAAATTGTGGAGCCGACACATAAACTGGATGTTCTGGGGCATTATTGTCCAGTTCCTGTTTCTCAGGCAAGGAAAGCCTTGATTGATTTAGGCCAAGGAGATGTTTTGATGGTTGTTGCAGATGACCCCGAAACAATGCATGATATGCCATTACTCGTAGAAAGACTCGGCCATAAGTTAGTTGATGTCGATAATTCTGCTGGAGAATTTAGATTTATCATAGAGGTGTGTCAATGATTGTAGATGAAGTTCCTAGCGAAGCACGGCTACCTACAAAACACGGCGAATTCAATATTCGTGTGTTTCACGAATCTGAAACAGGTTTTGACCATGTTGCTCTTACCATGGGCGATATGACTGGACCGGACCCTGTTTTGATGAGAGTTCACTCAGAATGCCTTACTGGAGATGCATTTGGTTCGCTTCGATGTGATTGCGGACCTCAGTTGGATGCTGCTCTCAAAGCGATTGCTGAGAAAGGCTGGGGAGTGGTTGTTTATTTGCGACAAGAAGGTAGAGGAATCGGTCTTCACGCAAAGATTCAGGCTTACCATTTGCAAGATAAAGGTGCAGACACTTTAGATGCAAATTTGATGCTGGGATTGCCTGCTGATGCGCGCAACTATAGAATTGCAAGTACAATGCTAGAAGCGATTGGAGTAGATGCTGTTTGCTTACTTTCTAACAACCCAGACAAAGCAAAACAACTGGAAGAATATGGAATCAATGTAGTCGAGCGAGTTCCATTGATTGTTGGAGTTGTAAACGAGAACCGGGACTATCTACAAACCAAAGCAGATAGGATGGGTCATAAAATTGATCTGGATGGTGAGTAAATGGTAAGGATTGAAGCTAGTTATGACGGCAATTTGAGATGTACTGCAACTCATGGACCATCTGGCAAGCAACTAATTACAGACGCACCAGTTGACAACAAGGGCAAAGGAGAATCCTTCTCACCAACTGATTTACTTGCAACTTCAATGCTAACATGTATAATGACAATCGTAGCAATCCGCGCAGATTCCAAAGGAATCGACGTATCTAGTATGTCAGGTAGTGTTGAGAAAACTATGGCTGCTAATCCTCGCAGAGTTGCTAAATTGGAAGTAGTTGTTAACCTTCCTTCAGACATGACCATTGAGGATAGGTCATGGCTAATCACCGAGGGATGTAACTGTCCAGTTTGTGTTTCAGTAAGTGAAACCATGGAAGTCGACGTAACTTTCCAATGAGGTCTATGTATGCCAAGTGATGCAAAACACTGGGATGCAGCCTACAATGATGCAGATACAACGCAATTAGGATGGTATCAGAAAGAACATGCGGTCTCAATGGATTTAATTTCATCGTGCGATGGGAAACGGATTATCGATGTAGGTTCAGGTGCTACAACCCTGATTGATACACTGGTCGAAAATGAATACGATGTGACAGTTCTTGACATTTCATCTGAGGCTTTACGTATTCTTTCTAATCGACATGGCAAGAACTTGAAGTTCATTCATGGTGATTTATCCAAACCACTAGAATTAGGAGATTATGAGATTTGGCATGATCGTGCAGTACTACATTTCCTGTTAAGTGATAATGAAAGGGATGCCTATGTTTCCAATCTTGAATCTTGCATACCGAGTGGAGGTTATGCTGTGATTGAGACATTCTCTAGGGATGGAGCCAAGATTTGTTGTGGGTTGGATTTGCATACTTATGATGAGGAAATGCTGATTGATCTTTTAGCTGATAATTGGGATTTGATTGAATCGATAAGACATACTCACATCAACCCTTTTGGTGGCGAAAGGCCATATATTTCTACAATCTTCAGGCGTAAGTAAATTGTCACTTACATAGGGGGCTTCATTCCCCTTGGTCTGAAAATTACCCACTTCATTTGTTTTATTAGACTCCAATAAAATTTGATTCCAATACCTATTGATCTGAAAGGATGACGAACTATATTGAATGGGTTTCCAATCCCCTTTAGAGGGTACATAATCTGGTCTACCATGTTTGGTTCAATATGTTCATCGACACCGTAAACTGATGGTCGTTTATCCTTAGGCATGTAGTAAGTTCCGAACACTTGATCCCATAATGGAATTGCAGCCCCATAATTTGTCCATATGGCATCTTCTTCGTTACTGTGGTGCCAATGGTGCATTTCGGGAGTTCCTAGGAAAGGGTGTAACCAGCGCAGTCTAAATCTTACATTGGCATGCAGTAACAATCCTAGTACAATCTGGAAGATAGCGAACAGCCCGGTAATTTGTGGACTGAAACCAGCTGCAACTAGGAATGCAAATGCTGGTGCAATTAGTGTTCCATCAAATGGGTGCGCTCTAAATCCACTAACCCAATCAAGGTGTTCTGTTGAGTGATGGATAGCATGAAATTTCCATAGAATTGGAATCTCATGGTAGAATCTATGAGTCCAGTAGCTAACAAAATCAAAGAGTAGAAAACCTACTATTGGGAGCCATTCGGTAGGAATTTGGGCCACTACAGGTCTCATCATTAGCCCTGGCACCCAAGCAAATGAAATGATAGCAACAATTACTGCAGCAATTAATCCGATAAGGTTGAGTAATGGTGAGGACATTGCATAACTCATGTCCAATTTATACAAGGGACGTCTAACCTTTTGGCCTCTATGCCTTGGAAATAGTTTCTCTACTGGTACAATGAGAATAAATAATACAAACATTGCAACTAAACCTTCAGTCGAGTAGTAAACCGCTGCACCAACAATCAG
>CAXGTB010000015.1:0-14484 GCA_964012565.1 uncultured euryarchaeote
GGATAGATGTTAATCGATTGAAGAACCGTATGCCGGCAGTAGGAATGAATATTGCGTGCTGTTTAGAAACTGCAAGGTCAACCGCAGAAGTCGCTGCTTTTCCCGGGAAAATTACAATCGTTGATGGTAAAATTCGCCACCATGAAACACCACAATTTGGTGCATCAAAGCATTTAGCTAATATGCTAATAGATTCAAGAGTTTACGATAAATCAAAAACCGCTATACTCAATGTTCAACCGGGTGCTGAAAAAGAAAAAATTGAAACAATATGTGAAGACCTTGATTTGAATTTAACATTCGCACCCAAAGGAGATTTAATCCCGCATCAAGGAATCGATGTAATCCTGGACGAAGGAGCATTTGGATGGGAGCCATCACTATACATCCTGGCTCATAATCCACTAGAATTAGTAGACCGAATGCATAGAATAATTTCTTTATTATGAGGTGAACTCATGAGTAAAAAATTGGTATTGTTAAGTTTGTTAATTTCACTAATGATGACCTCAGGTTGCATAAGTGAAGCGATTGATGAGAACATGAAAAGCGAGGATTATGTTTGGGATGATGATGGAGAACTCGTCATAGTAACATACGACGTAACAGGGTTGACTGATTCAATGCTAAGTGAGTTTGAGAATCAAACAGGTTATGAGATCAGCCTAATGAAGTTAGAAGATGCAGGTTCTATACTCAATCATTTGCTGCAGTACAAAGGTGTTCAAGTCGCTGATCTCGCAATAGGATTAGACAACACATACCTGCAAACTGCGATTGATAATGATGTACTCTGGGAACATTTTGCGAACTTTTCCAATATTTCTGAGACTGCATTAGCCCCTTACGATGGACCTCTTGCTGTTCCATTTGATCAAGGGTACATGTGTCTGAATTATGATACTGAAATCGTTGATGGAGAAAATATGAGCGTACCCACTAGTTTGTGGAATTTGACTGAAGATGAATGGAAAGGCAAGGTTGCCATTCCATCACCTGAAACAAGTAGCCCAGGAAGAGCATTCATGACTGCCACTGTCGACTATTTTGCAAATGATGAGGATAATCAAACCGATTGGACTGATTGGTGGACTGCAATGTCAAGTAATGACGCTATAATTACCACAGGTTGGTCTGAAGCATACGAAACTCACTATACTGGAGGTTATGGAGAATATACCGAAGGATATGTCGGAGATGCTCATATTGTAGTGTCCTACTGCCACTCACCTGGTGTTGAATCTTGGTATAATGACAATTGGACAAAGTCGGCTGCACTTGACTTACCTCGGGCAGCATTCCACCAAGTTGAATATGCGGCTGCAGTAGCGGGTGGGAACTTGGATGCTGCCTCTGCATTCATTGAATATCTGTTATCAGAGGAAGTTAATGTCAACATGCCAACTGAGAACTTCATGTATTCTGTACTCGATGGAACTGATTTACCAGAAGATGGTGGATACAGATATCATTCAACAGTTCCTACAAAAACAGCAGAAGTAAGCCCAATAGATATCGCTTCGAACATGGAAAACTGGCTTGAAGACTGGAACCAAGCAATGGTTGCTGCTTGAAATGACTAACAAGTATGTGGCTTACACAGCGGTGATTCTTTACTCACTACTGATTATTGTCCCACTATGGTTAGCCCTTGATCGATTGATATGGGTTGCTGGTTTTGACATACTAGGTTGGATAGGGTCCCTAGATGAAAATTTTATTTCACAAGGAGTACTAGAATTCACGATAATTCAAGCTACGTTATCTGTAATCCTAACATTAGCAATAGGAATTCCAATCGCCTGGCAACTTGGAAGATATAATTGGCCATTTCAATCCTTGATTAAATCACTACTAACGATGCCATTTGTGATGCCATCGATTGTAGCAGCCATGGGTTTCATGAGCATTATTGGCGAAAATGGATTAGACATCAGAAGTGATAGAAGCACTTGGTTTGCGACCCTAATTATAGCACATGCTTGGTTTAATCTATCTCTAGTCATCAGATTCTGTGAACCAGTATTATCGACATTAGATCCACATATGGAGGAACAATTGAGACTACTACCCAGTGGTAAAACAACGTGGGGTAGATTGCGTCATCTTTGGATTCCTCTATTGATGCCATCGATTGTAGCAGCGGCTTGTATGACATTTGTCTTCTCATTCACATCCTTCGCCCTAGTAGAATGGATTACCTTGGGTGAAAATACACTCGAGAGTATGATGGCAGACATTGGCTCTTCCGCTGGAATAAAAGGCGTCATGGTCTCAAAAAATGAAGTCATATTAGGTGCATCAATAATTCAATTTACAATACTATTACTCTCGCTTTGGTTAATGTCTTGGCTCCAACAGAGAAGACAAAACCTTCTGCCAATCGCATCTGAAAATATTGTTAAAACTAATAACAAAAAAGGATGGTTCATTGTCCTACCTGCTATAATTTTTGCAATACTACCTCTGCTAGCTGTTTTGATTTCATCCTTTCGAATTAGAGAAACAGATGCAAGTGGTAGCAGACAATATTGGAGTACAGAAGGATGGGAGTATGCCTTCACTGCTACTAATTCCCTCCCATCCGCATGGGATGCTTTACAAAATTCATTAGGATACGCACTCATTACTTTGGCAGTAGCATTACCTTTGGGATGGATGCTTGCTCAAACAATAAGAGATCTCGAACAGGTTAGACCAAGATTGGCAAGAATGTTAGATGTATTTTCAATGCTACCATTCGCAGTTTCAAGTGTAATGATTGGTCTTGGAGTAATGTTAGGAATGATTAGAATAAATGCTGAATTTTTCTACTCTTTCTGGCTGACTCCAGTCATAGCACACGTAATGATTACTACACCATTTGTTGTAAGAATTATTCTTCCAGCATTGAGATCCTTGGATCCAACTTTTGATGATTGTGCTCGAACTTTGGGGATGTCAAAAACAAAAAGGTTCTTTTTGATTAAAATCCCTATGCTAAGAGGGTCACTACTAATCTCGTCAATATTTATTCTAGCAATGTCCATGGGAGAATTTGGTGCATCTTGGGTAGTTACTAGAAATTCTGATTGGACAACTTTACCGATAATAATCGACTCGATTAGAGCCATACCATACAATAATCCTATGACGGTACCAGCTGCAAATGCGGTTTCAAGTGTACTCATGATTATTGCTTTGGTACTATTTGTTTCGACTGAAAAATTCAGACCAAAAAGAGACGGGGGAATGTTTTGATGTTAGAGTGCGAAAATTTGGCAAAGTCGTTTGAAAAGGATCTATTCGGTGGTTTTAATCTAAAATTGAATCCAGGAGAAATTGTCGCAATTACAGGTCCAAGTGGTTGTGGAAAAACGACCCTACTAAGATGTATATGCGGGCTGGAAGAGTTGGACAGTGGCAAAATTATTCTAAGCGGCAATGACATTACTGCTATCGCTGCAGAGGAGCGTGGAATAGGGTTGATTTTTCAAAAGCCTGTACTTTATCCACATTTGAATGTTGAAGGAAACCTAAAATTGGCCTCGAAACATGGAGATATTGCCACTGCATTAAGTGAAGTAAATCTAACTGGATTTGAAACTAGGAATATTGGAACTCTATCTGGAGGAGAGGGGCAGAGGGTCGCTTTAGCAAGAGCATTGTTAGCAAAACCTTCGGTATTACTTCTTGATGAACCATTCAGTTCTCTGGATGTTGAATTATCAGACAAATTAGTAAAAGATGTTAGAGCAATTTTGAAGGAAAGAAATTGCCCTGCAATTTTAGTCACTCATAACAAAAGCATTGCAGATAGTTTTGCAGACTCCGTTATTTCTCTGAAATAAATGTCATTTTGATAAATTCTAAATCGTGCATTACATTGCATCTAGTTATTGTAACAAACCGATTGCATGAATAGTGTGACCCTATCGCCGAAGCATGTTCAAGCGCCCGTGGAAGATATGGGTGCCACACTGGCGTCATCGAGATAACCGTCGTTTGTTTTGGTACACCATAATCACTCTCATTTTGGCAATGGCTTTACCTTACAGTGTGATTAACCAAATCATGGGCTATTTTGACCATTCTGTTTTGGACCCAATAACACCAATAGACACTATGGTTCCCTTCATTGCATGGTCCTTTGTGATCTATCTAAGTCTGTATCTCTACTACCCAGCAGCAGCTTGGTTTGGCAGAGATGATGACGACAGAATTAGAGAGATGTTTGCTTTCTATCAATCCTTATTTGTTATGACTTGGGTTGTTTATATGATATTCATTCTATTTCCTACAGAGATATACATCAGAGATCAAATTCCCGAAAGCGTACGCTCCGGTGAAGGATTTTGGGGATTCTGGTATGGAGATTTAATGCACAAAACTGACATGCCATACAATGCATGGCCGAGTTTGCATGTTACACAATCATTGATGATAGTGATGCTGCTAAGGTACTGGAAAATTGTTTATGGGTGGAAAGAAATCCTGACTTGGATTGCATGGATTGCTTTGTGTATTTCAGTCATGACTACAAAGCAGCACTTCTTCTTCGATCTAGCAACAGGAATAGTCACTGGAATTATTTGCTGGTATAGGATGTGTGTACCTGCAATGGAATCATCATCAGATAGTGACTGGATCGAGTTATACTCTAGCGATAAAAATCAAGATTCGTAAGTTAGTAACAAAATTTGATCAATGCTAATTGGGTCTTGCCCTTCTTCGTAAACAACACTCAAATCATGTACAAGGTATGTGTTGAAATGAATTGTCTCCCATACCTCGAATTCACCATCATTAACTACAGCATTATTTTTCTGACAAGTATCACCAAGTTCATCTGTTATTGTCCAAGAGAACTGAACTGATTGACCACCATTAAAATCCTCTAGAATTCCTGGATTTGTAACCGTGGATTTGATTTCTATCAGTTGAGGATGCTCTCCGCCATTATTAGGAATAGGGTTGAAATTCAAAACTTTAGGATCAAGGGTTGCATTTTCAATCCATTCAATTCGTAAATCGATTATAATCGGTATTGTCAAACTTTGCTTGGTATTTCCTGAGTTAATAGCATAGACAGAAACATTGTATTTTCCATGTGAAGTGAATTCGAGAATTATTGTAGAACTAGATTCGCCATCTAATTCAATAGGCTCACTGCCATCGTTTATATCGACTCCAATTGTTTGAATTTCAGTTTTGGTAGAAGAGAAATTAAATTCAATTTTTGGATTATTTATTGATTCTAAATCTCCAGAAACATATTTCTCAACAATAACTCCACTCGAAGCAGATAACTCCACATTAAGTTCAAAATTATCAGGTTCATCTTCTGAAAAAATGCAACCTGAAATACTACAGCAAAGTAAAGACACGATGGCTATCACCGATATCTTCGCCCCCATGCTTTTGCTAGAAGTTAGAAGTATAAAACTCAGTTTGTAAATTTGATACCTGCATAATTCGTCACAACAAGTACTTCATGGCAATAGATTAAATTGCATCCGATAAACAAGAACTGTTGGGGAAGATGCGCCGAGACACTAGGACTGATGATGCCAGCCAAGGCATCAGCGCGATGGTTTTATTCATCGCAATTATCCTAATGAGTTCAGTAATCGCAGGAGTAGTCATTGGTTTTGGTGAGAAAATTTTCTCTGAAACCAAAAATGATGCCCAAGAAAATGTGCCAAGTGTCAAGGGCATTGTGAATCTTGTAGTCCTAGAGATATTTACACTCGGAGCTAATGATGAAATTCATATTGTCTTTGAATTACCTTATATCGAACATTCGGTTGGTGATGATGCGGTATCGTGGGTCATAATGTGTCACCCAACGGGGACTAATAACATGAGATTTGATGAAGGGGATTTTACCCTAGCCACTGATTTAGATGGAGATGGCTTAACAGCCCTTCCATTAGTAGAGTTCGAACCTGCTGTGACCTATCGAATGATAATGCAACTAAACGATTGTGACCTGGATGATGTAGATTCAGCATCCCTAGTCCTCGTTGTGGACAAAGGCAGAACTCAAGAATGGCAAATGAATATTGGCACGGCCCCATACCAGGGTCAGGATTTGAATTGAGGTGTAAACATGCGACGACTTCGAAATAATTCTGATGAAGATTGTACGATTGGTATGAGCGCAATGGTGATGTTTATCAGCACTATTTTACTTGCAGCGATAATTTCTTTTACGATAATTAGACTAACAGAAGAAATTGGTCAGAACAGTCAGAATACAGCAGAAGACGTGAGAAGAGATGTTGCAAATTCGGTCATAATTACCGGTGCATGGGTGTACGATAATTACGATGACATGCTGTTTATGATGGAATTTGGTGCAACAGGAGAACCTATTGCTCGTGAAGATGTATTGTACGTCCTTACATGTACCGAAAGCGACGGTGATTTCTTTTACCGTTCAGCGGCTTTAGGAAATTCAAACGGAGGATCTGCAATTCATGTTTGGGAGGTTGGTACTGAAGGTCCAATAAACAATCCAACTTTCGCTAATGTCGACAATTTCGAACCTGGAGCAAGATATTTCTTCACATTAGATGGTGGAACTCAAACAACTCCTGGAGATGACAAGTGTGGACCAGTACACCTTGACACAGAAGGAATCAATGCCAATCTTTGGTTGCATATACCAAATGGCCCCTCTACTCAACAAGTACTATCTCTGTCTAATGGACGTGAGATTGGATCCCAAATAATTTGAGACTCACATCCAACTTGCAATCAATTCTGGTTGTGTAAGATAGAATGTTAGAGCGATTCCTGCCATCATCATCATCCATGCGCCAATCGCCTTGATTAGCCCAGTGGAACGCCTTAGAATGTTGATGAAACGTTGTTGTCCTAGCCCGACAACTGTAGTCACTGCTATCATCAACAAGCTAACAGACAACATAAGTCCTGCCAAACCAGTCCACGTAGCAGTGCCGCCTATTAGCGCTAAATATGCAATGAATGGAATTACTGCAGCAGCTGTGCAATCGATTGATGCTGCTGAATAACCAACACCCCACAAATACATATTTCTCTTTGGAGTGAACCTGTCATCCATTTCTGTAGTAGAGTATTTGTCGACTAATTTTTGCACGAAACCAAGTAAGTGTGCTGTACCTCCAGTCAGCATGAATGCTCCAAGAACAATTAACAGAATTGCAACGGCTAAGGCAAAGTAGTGTAGGACTCCTGAAAGATTAATGAAACTTCCAAGCCCTAGAATAACGATTCCAATTATTGCGAAAAACGTAAGTTGACCAAGTGCTGCAAGACCACCTAAAATCCAATGTGCAGGCATTCTACTCTCCAATTTGCCTGCTTCAATTAGTTCGTCTTCACGCTGACCTAATCCAACATAGTATGAGATATAACCTGGTAGAATAGGGAATGCGCAAGGCGAGAAGTATACCAATACGCCGAGTAACAATCCCATCGTGAAAATTGCACTTGCTGAACGATCTACTTCTGCAAGAGAAAATCTCATGTCTTCAGCATCCCCTCTAGCAGCAGCCAAGACTGCTCCATCAAAATCATCCCAACCACCGGTAGGTGTTCCGGAACTTTCCTTAGCTACAATGAAGCCCTCATGGTCGATTACAAGAACAACTGGAATAGCTTGTGCTTGGTATTCCTCAACCATGTCACCTCTCGAAAACTCAATGATTTCCCATGTAATATTTCCTTCAAGTGTTGTTTCAATCGTGAAGTTAACAGATGAATTCTCGAGGATTGTTAATTCTATACCTTCAACGTCGACATCCAAATCGTCATTGTCAGTAAGTCCATCTCCTATGTCAAAACAAGAAACTTCTTTTGCAGAGCCGTTGACTTGAGCCTCTATACAATATGTACCATCCCCTAAGTCAACTTCAGAGGAGTTAACTCCTGAGTGAATGACTTCTGATTTCAATACTGAATCGGTATCTCCAGTTGCGACTATCCAAGGCATATGAGCATCAGAATCATCGTCACCAAATGTTTCGTTTAGCATACCTAATGATTCAACTGAATACCACATGCCTACCGATACCACGATTATTTCGTAATCTCCATCATATTCTTGCCAATCATCATACTCTGATTCAAGATGAGCTTGTACTAAGTGGCAATTTGCACAATCTATTGCCATGAAATCTACGATTACCACTTTGCCTCTGTGATCAGATAATTGGAACCATCCAGTATCGTTAACCAATTCTCCTTCTTCTACAGATCTGTTGACTGTTTCTACCTGGAAATCAGGTGCCAAACGGATATTATCTCTATCTACTCCGTATCCAGACGATGCTAAATCAAACATCGATAAACCAGCATAACCAATAATCGAGAATAGAACTATTCCGATTCCTAATGCTTTCCATGTTGTTGAATCTTTGAAAACTCCGAGGTCGACCCCGAACTTTTCCTTAAGACCCATACCACGATGGTGTCGCGGTGGAGTTATCAAACTCTCGCAATATTTGATTTCTTAATCATTGAAGAACTGTTTTTTTCTTACCTGCCCAAAGAACCAAACGGAAGCAAACTGCTCCAACAATTACTCCAACAGCAGCACAAAGGTATAGCCACACGATTTCATCTGCTCCAGCAATAGCTGCATCGATTAAGACATAGAGAAGTAGAACTCCAGAAATCGCTCCAATTGCTCCGCTTATTCCGAAACCGGCAGCCAGCATCGCAATTTTCTTTGCAAGACCCACGCTACTTCGTAAACTAGGTTAGTGATAAGGATTGAGGCAAATAACTCATCCAGCATGCTCTAAATCACGAGACATAGTATACAAACGATAAATTGCATCTTTTTCTATCAACCAATCGACGACTGTAATCGGAATAGATGCGGACATAACTTCTCTCATAGCATCTTTTTCATAAACCGTAGATAGCATCTTCAGAGTAGCTCTTACCCTCCAACCTTCGAATGATTCACGATTATTCAAGTCGACCCAATCTACAGGGAAATTTGCTGCTTCATATAGTGAACTTGTAGACTCGTCACTAGTTACCAATGTCCCTTCACCATGATACTTAGTTGCATGCTCCACCCAATTTGGTGGATCATTTATATCTGGAATTTTGACTATATTCGCATCCCTTCCATCCAACCAAGTTCTAATCATGTCTTCTCTTTCATCTGCACTCCAAGGATTATCCATTGAGAATTCGGCTTGGCTAGATCCTATTGCAATAACAGTTGGTCCTTTTTCTAATGCTGCTTCAACCAAATATGCGTGCCCTTTGTGAAAAGGTTGGAATCTCCCCAGAACAATTTGCATAAATATCACTCAAAATATGAATCTACATCTAAAGTAGGCAAATTTAGACCAAAATCATTGAAACAAGAAATCATTCTCTTACAGCCTTCTATCATTTCGGCTACAGGAGTCTCCCCCATGCTACCAATTCTGAACATTTTGCCTTTGAGATCATCTTGCCCACCAATCACTTGAGTAGCATAATCTTCCTTCAGTTTGGTCCTCCAGTCATCATTGATTCCTGCAGGGTACAAAATTGCGGTAACTGTTGAGGAACGGAAATATTCGTCTGCAAGTAAATCAAATCCTAAGTCGGTGAACAATTTGCTAACTCCTTTAGCCATTAAATCGCATCTTTTCCAACGGTTTTCAAGGCCTTCGGATTTCAATTCCTCTAAGGCTGCTACCCAACCCATTGCGGGATTTATTGCAGGAGTCCAAGGGGTTTGATCGTCATCTCCCTTTTTGATTGCAGGTAAGATATCAAGATAGTATGTAGGATTGGAATCATCCTGGTTACGGATTGCAGTACATCTATCTATGAACCTCTGGTTTACTGCAATTGCAGCAATGCCACTGGGTCCTGCTGTGCATTTTTGGGCACCAACGACAACAGCTTCTGCACCCCACTGTTCAGGATGAACTGGCAAACCACCGACGCTGGTTATTCCATCAATAATGAATGCAACATTATGTCTTTGACACATCTCTGCTAACTCGAGAGCGTCTTGTGTAATTCCAGATGAGGTTTCGTTATGGCAAATCGCTAACGCTTCCCAATTACCTCTGGCCAACTGTTCTTCGATTTCTCCTAAATCGAACGAACGGCCCCATTCATACTTCAGATGTTTTACATTGCAGAATCTCGAACCCATTTCGGCAACTCTCTCTCCGAATTTCCCATTGGTTGGAACCAATACACGATCGTTTGGCCTGAAGCGATTTGCCATCACCATTTCCATGGCAGCCGTTCCAGAACCTGATACTACTATCACTTTGTAGCCATCATCACCAGCCCATGATTGATTTTTCCTTTGGTCTGATGATGGAGACAAGTTGAATGCGTATCTCAAACCACTATTCAGTTTGGCCATTACATCTCTAAACTCGCTACCTCTTGCTGTGATTGTAGGATTGGCCAACGCATTCAAACATTCTTGGTTCATTCGAACCGGTCCCGGCACCAGAAAGCAGTCTCCGTCGTGACCCATGTTAAGACCCAGTCGCGTCCAGTTCAATAATTGAACTACATACCGTTGTCCTGAATAACTCGGTACATCTGGAGCGATACATGCTGACGATAGGTATTGCAATGTTGCAAGGTGCGCGGCATGAGCATATATTTTCAGTACTAAAGGCTGCAGAAATACTTGATCTCGAAATAAACATTCAAGAGTTGAGGAAAGCCGAAGATGTTTCTGGAATCGATGCCCTAATTCTCCCCGGAGGAGAGTCGACTGCCATGAAAATCGCAAGTCGTTCAGAACAACTCTACACTAAATTATGGGACCTAATAAGACAAGATAGAATTCCAGTTCTTGGAACATGTGCAGGTGCAATCTTGTTATCTCAACAAAGATTGATTCAAACATCCATTGAAAGAAACGCATTTGGGAGACAAAAGGAAAGCTTTCAATCTGAAATCAAAATTAATCTTTCCGAGGAAGAGAAATATCCAGGAGTATTCATCAGAGCACCACGATTTTTGCAAGGAAGTGAGCACCCTATTGCTTGGCTTGAGGATGAGGTTGTTGGAGTGAAGGAAGGTAAAATCATGGCTCTAACATTTCATCCAGAATTAACTGACAATTACAAATTCCACGTCTGGTTACTAAGTGAAGCAAACCATTTGTCATGATTGTGATTTACCGTTGAATTCAAACCATTGATACTAGGGCGGATAAACGTGCAACTTCAGATGGCGAGTGAAATTGCCCCTCCCGAGACGGGTGAAGCAGAGGGGTGTATTCAGTGTCAGAGAGGTAGTAAATTAGTACTCTTTGTAACCGGTAAGTGCCATTGGGGTTGTGATTACTGCCCATTATCGGATAACCGAAGAGAATCTCCGGACATGTTTGCAAATGAGCGAAGATGTTCAAATTTTGATGAAGTCGTCGAAGAAGGAAAGGCGATGAGAGCAACTGGAACAGGTATCACGGGTGGAGACCCAATGCTAGACTTTGCCAAGACAGTGGAGGCAGTAAAAGCCTTGAAGAAATCTTTCGGAGATGAGCATCACATACACTGCTATACATCCATTCCAATAAAACCTGAACAAGCAAAAGAACTTGGAGAAGCAGGACTAGACGAGTTAAGATTTCATCTTCTCGATCTCAGTCTCAAAAGATATGAAGACTCTGTTAACGCCGCTTCTGAAGCAGGAATATGTGTCGGTGTCGAATTACCTGCTGAGCCAGATAAAGAAGACAAACTAATGGCACTCTTAGATGAACTCAACAATTCTACCGTCGAATTCCTCAACATCAACGAACTTGAGATAACAATAGGAAACCAAGAGAATATGGACGTGAGAGGGTTTAATCTCGCAGGTGCTATTACTGCTGCTGCAGAAGGGTCGGCGGAGTTAGGCTTCAAGTTAAAGCAAGCAGCTGAAGATATGAGTTTCCATGTCAAATTCTGTACAGCAACATACAAGGATGCTGGACAATTGAGAAATCGGTTTAGACGAAGAGGAGAAGCAACTCTCCGCCCTTACGAAATATTATCAGATGATGACACCATATTGTTTGGAGCAATTCCTTGTGAACTAGAAGATGCTGCAGACGATATCAAGGAACTATCAGAGGCTTTGGGATTAATTGATGGTTGGATTCGATATGATGCCCCCACTAGAAGGATAGAGATTCCATTATCTGCTGCTGAAGATGTCGCAGAACATCTCAATGTTCCAGTTCAGTTGGTGGAAGTTCATCCAACGCATGAAAGACTTGAAGTCGGAATTGTTCACTTGAACGATTTACGATGATCATTGGTCGGATGCAACTACAACTCTTGCAGGCACAAGTACTCTTTCTTTGTACATGTAGCCCGATTCCAATTCATCAATAACTTGGTTTGCAGGGAATTCTTCAGAAGGAGGCAATGTAGTAATTGCTTCCATTTTCGTGGGGTCGAACTTACCACCTTTTGTCTCAATTTTTGAAACGCCATCACTAGATAATTCGGACCACATCTTTGTACGGATTAGGGTCAGACCCTCATCCTCATTAACCGATAATGCACGATCGATATCTGCCAAAACATTCAGCATCTTTCTAGCCATCCCCATACCTCCGTATTGAATTGCAGTAGCTTTTTCAGACATCAGCCTTTTTCGTGTATTTTGAATTTCAGCATCACGATATGTGATTTCTTTTTCAGCAGTCTCAGCACGTTGCAATGCATCTGCTAACGGATCGATTTCCTCAACCTCTTCAACAATGACTTGTTCCTCTTCAGGGACTTCAGCAACTGCATCCTCCACAACTACTTCTTCGTCTTCCATGACGGTGCGAAACAGAAGTCATTTTTCAATATCACGAATCAAGAAGGTACTCTAGGTTCCAATCTCCATGACCCCACAATTTGGCATCGAGGTGTTCTCTCCCTAGAATTTGAACAAATCCCTTAGTGTTGACAGCATGATGGAGTGTTCTAGAATTCCGGTCATGGGCCTCAAAAGTTGGAATGATTCTAGGATCTTTGCTCTCATCAAGAGTTTCACCCATGTCCTTTCTTCTTTGCATCCAATCAGCACAAACTTTCTCTGCAAATTCAGATTCGTTCATCTGCGAAAGATTAGCCCTTACTTCGTCCCATAATTCAGAGTCGTACATGTCATCCACATGCCCCACATCACTTTCAATTGCATTCTCTAAGTAAAGGAAACAACGTCCTTCCCATGCTTCCCAATGACCAATACTTGTCCATTCGACTAACTTCAGAAGAGCATCATACGCTTGATTTTCAGATAGGACTTGCTTTACGCTTCCACTACCTGAGATATGATCAGCCAGATCGAGGAATTCAGCTTCACAATCAATATCAAATTCTCGATTCAATTTGACATCCTTGGGGGGGCGAGTAGAGCGCAGAGAACTGCTTTCCATTTTTGAAAGAAAATCCTTCCAATCCATTTGAAGTATGGAAACAAGTGCCGGTCCATCAATAAGATGGAGTCGCATCTCAATTCCCATGTGTCTGGCGTAGAAGACTACACTCATCATTCCATCGGGACATAGTTCGCATTAAATTACACAAAGGAATAGATAGGTTTCAAGAATGGCCTTCTGCCCGTTGAGTACAGGAGGGTATTGCATGGCTACCATCAAAGAGCAGATTCAAGCCCTCTATGATGAGATCAATAAGACTCAAAAAAATAAGGCCACAAATGCCCATATTGGCAAATTGAAGGCCAAAATCGCTCAACTAAAACTCAAGGAAGAAAAGGCCGCTGCATCTGCTAAAGCGGCTGGACCTGCAAAGGGTTTTGAGGTAAAGAAATCAGGAGACGCATCTGTTGCCTTGGTAGGTTTTCCCTCTGTTGGAAAATCAACTTTAATCACCCAAGTAACCGATGCAAAATCTGAAGCCGGAAACTTTGCTTTTACAACACTAACCTGTATTCCCGGATTGATGGAACATCGCGGAGCAAAAATTCAGATTCTGGATTTGCCTGGTCTGATCAAAGGTGCAGCGGAAGGAAAAGGTCGAGGAAAGGAAATCCTTGGTGTAATCCGGTCCTGCGACATGGTTTTGTATATCGTCGACCCATTCCAAGATTCGCATTTCAAAGTGTTACACAGAGAATTAGAAAATGCAGGAATTCGATTGAATCAAACTAAACCACCTGTTTTCGTGAAGCGCGTCGACAAGGGTGGGATTGATGTCAGAACAACTGTTGAACAAACTCACCTAACTCCAGAAGAGATGGGGGAGATCATTCGCTCGTTCGGCTATACATCAGCAATCGTCACCCTACGTGCCGATACTACAGCAGAAATGTTGGTAGACACAATGGTAGGTACCCGCATCTATTCGAAATCTGTTATAGCTGTCAACAAAATTGACATCGCTACTGAGAAAGAAATAGTCAATGCAGAGAAGGCCTTGCCACAAGATTGGCCAATTATGCGAATTTCTGCTTTCAAGGGGACTGGGCTAGATGAACTGAAGGATTTCATTTATGACAATCTAGGATTTATGAGAGTCTTCTTGA
>CAXGTB010000016.1:0-14471 GCA_964012565.1 uncultured euryarchaeote
GACTGCGGATGTAAGTACGAAGCTTCGGCGACGTATTCAGTCCAGCAGCACTAATAATGATGCAACTACTTTTCGTGTATGCACCGCACTAGCGAGTGCCCTTCATTCATAAGTTCATGCCAATTTAAGAAGCGATCCAAACGCTGGATCGTATCCACTTCCGATTCGAAGGAAGATGGGTGCACGGTCATAGCGGTGGTGTTTACCCGGTCCCATCCCGAACCCGGAAGTCAAGCCCACCTGCGTCAGTTCCGGTACTGTGGTGCGAGAGCCCACGGGAATGTCTGTCACTGTGCCCCTCTTTCTTCCCTCGGAAGAATCCCCGCAGTCGCCTAGCGACGAATCGGCCGTGTTCCGCAATGAGCGGAATACGGCCTTTTCCAATTTTTACAACTTTAAGTTCCGAAGGAACCATGAACCCAAGTCATTAGAACAAGGTGAAAGCACATGCCAATAACAACCAGTGACATGCTTGGTTCAGATCAAGTAGGAATCTATCTTGCTGTATGCGGCAACGTTGTTTTCCATCCTCATGAACTAAATGAAGAAGCTCTTAATCGAATTGATGAGTACCTTGGTTTGGAACGTCATCCTCTAACAATTGGGGGCTCTACTTTGGTAGGTGCCCTTGTTACTGGCAACTCAAAAGGTCTTGCAGTTGCAGATATTGCTACTGAAGCAGATATTGATACATTGACTTCATTTGGCGATGTAGTTGTAATGGAGGGCGGTGTAAATACTGCAGGAAATCTGTTATTATGCAATGAAAATGGAGTAATAGCATCTCCTGCCATCCCCGAAGAGGGTGTAGAGATAATATCAGAAGTGTTTGGGGTACCAGTTGGAGTCTCATCTATTGCAGGAGAAGATGTAGTTGGTTCTCTAGGTGTCACTAATGATCATGGTGTTTTACTTCACCCTGATGTCATGCCAGATGAAGTACTTGTGATTGAGGAAGTGCTAGGTGTCTCACCAATGGTTGGGACAGTAGCATTTGGTTCACCTTATGTCGGGGCGGGTTTAGCAGCCTCGAATAATGGCGCAATAGCAGGTAGGGAAACCACTGGCCCAGAGTTGAATCGTGTTGAAGATGCACTCGGTTTGATTTGAATTACCAGTCATAATGTTGAAAGACGTCATGCGCAGGCAGACTACTCATGGGAGAATGTCTCTACGCTGGCAAAGTGAAAGAAGTCTGGTCTACTGATGACCCAGACATTCTAGAATTTCGATATACTAACCAAATTTCTGTCTTCGATCAGATAATACCATCATTGATTCCTCGTAAAGGGGAATCTTTGAACAGGACAACAACTCATTGGTTTGAACTTGTTGAAAAAGAAGGTATTTGTCGAACTCACGTAGTTGAGCGAAACGCTCCTGATCGCTGTTTAGTGCGCAGAGTCGATATTTTCCGTGAACCTGGAACCACTCCTCGAGATGGAGAATGGGTATTTGTTCCTCTGGAGATAGTATGCCGTCATTACCTGGCAGGTTCAGGTTGGAGGCGTTACAAGAGGGGCGAATTAACAGCCGAAGAATTAGGTTTTGAAGCAGGAACAGTACTCGAAGAAGGCGTCAAGTTACCAACTCCTTGTGTAGAAGTAACTACAAAATTCGAAGCATATGATAGATTAATCGAAAGAGAAGAAGCTCTAGAGATTGCAAATTGTACCGGTGAAGAGTTGGATTCATTGATTGAGGTTGTCCTCAAGGTCGATGCCTTGATTGAGCGTGAAGCGCTAAAGAGAGGTTTAATTCACGTTGATGGTAAGAAGGAATTTGCACTTGGACCTGGAAGAGTACCTGTACTGGTGGATTCATTTGGCACCCTTGATGAGGATCGATGGTGGGATGCTGATGAGTATGCAAAAGGAAACATTGTCCAATTGTCCAAGGAATTTGTAAGACAACATTACATTGGTACTGGTCACCAAGAAGAATTGCGTTTAGCCAGAGAATCAGGAGCACAAGACCCACCAATTCCGGCTCTTCCTCAACAGGTAATTGATGACACAGCAGCCCTTTATTCCTCAATGTATGAGCGTTTGACAGGCGTAGAATTCTGATTAGTTGTGGACTCTTAATACGATTCCACAATCTCGCTTTTCAGCAGCTCTTAGTAGTGCTACAAGGTGCTTTGCAGCATCATGACATCCTCCATCTAGAGGTTCATCAGCTGCTGGCATCCAACATTTGGAGGTAAGACATTTCCTGAGTTTAGTGGTTTCACTGTAACTCAACCATCCCCGCATTTCAAGTCTGCCAACTCCTTTTTCGATGCTTGTTCCACTCAAGCCAGTTGCGAGTTTTTCTAATAACTCAGATAGTTCCTCGAGAGTTTTTGTGTCTCTTCTAGAATCTCGAATCCAATCTCTAAGATAAGTCATAGGGCTACCATCGCCAAATGGGAACCTACCAAATCTTTCCTTTGAAATTCCTGCCTCGAGTGGCATAGGCTGTCCAATTTGTGATAACTTAACGCATGATAAGAAGAATAAATTCGCATCATCCCAAGAAATCGAGTCCCTTTCCGTGGGTGTTTCAACACCTTGAGACTTAAGTCGACTTTCCAGTTCTTCATCTTCTTGTACAACTTTCGCCCAATCACCGCCGGTCAATGCTTTGTGAACTGGCGCAAGTCGTGATGAGACCATCGGATCGATGGTCAGGAAAGGAGTCGTGGACTCTAGTGCTTCCTCCATGTTTTGGGCGGAGTGATTCTCATGGATGAAGTCAACGGTCCTTCATGAAGGAATCAAGTCGCTTTGAAAGTTCTTCTTTTGAGTTGTCTCTAGACCCTGGTTCGGAAGCCATTTCCCTTCGTAGAGCGGATAATCTACCACTTGCTGTTGAATCATCAATATCGATTACCTCTTCCTCTGGCTCGACTACCATTTCTTCAACTTGTTCAGGTTCTTCTTCCACAACAGGTTCTACATTTACATCTTCGCCTTCGCCTAATGATATGTCATCCAAACTCAAATCATCTTGGACAATCTGAATATCAGATGTGGATTCGGGTTTTGGAGTTTGTTTCTCAATTTCAGGTGTTTCTTTCTCTAAACTACGCCTCTCTGGCTTTTGGAAATTTAGAATACCTGCAAAGAATGCTATGACTAACAAGGCCAGAGCTATTCCAATAGTCCAATACAAATCGTCTGATTCATATGTTACCAATGGAAGATTACTGGCGAATACAGTCTTAGTATTATCACTTGGAGTATCATCAACATCCCATGGTGCCAAACATGAAACTGTTGCAGAAACTTCTGCGCCATCTCCCATTTCTGATGGTCGATCGATTGTTACGCTAGGGGCATACTTGCTACCGTAGATGTCAATTGCAACCGATTGTTTCCAGTCACCATCTACTACTTCTACGTCCAATTTACAAACTGAACCTTCCATTATTTGGTAACCTTCTCGGTCGATTCCTATTTCAACATATTTTTCGTCTATGCTCATAGATGCAACTGCGATATTCCAGCCGTTTTGTCTGACAATGTGATTTGAATCCTTGGAGTATAGTTCTAAACCATTGGAATCAACAATTAATACTTCTACTGAAACTGTGCCTGGTTTAGGGTCCCATGAACTCACAGTTAGGTTTACAGTCGTATTATCATCTGGACTCAAACGAATAATTGCACTGTCAAGAATTTCACCTTCACTAGTCCTCAACCATGCGTTTGCTACAAGTGGGTGATCTGTATTTGCAGTTATCAAACAACTCGTCCAAGTAGTAGAAGTCGAACCAATTCCAAGATTGTCAAGGTTACCATATGCGTTGTTACAATCTGCTGAATGTATTGGTGAAGGTATCCCAACTAGGTGAATTGACATTCCATTGTGTGTGGTATTTGACCTTCCATTTGGAAGAGGAACTAATGCTGTCTCTATTCCTGATGTTGAAGAATCAGTAGTAATCGATACTTTCTCCCCTGTTCTTCCAGTATGTACCGGGCTAGATATCAGAACTGTTTCACTTTGGTTGATGGTAATTGGATGTAGAATCACTCCAAGAATTGGGTGGACAAGTTCGATGTCTAGCAAAATATTGTTCCCATTCCAATTTTGTGATGGCTCTAACTGCAGAGGTATTCCTTTGACTTCTGCTGGTGCTACCACTATCACATTATCACCAGAGGTAGTCCATCCTTCAGGTAGGTTAGGTATTGATAGATTCATTACAGCAACATCGTTACCAGTGTTTTCTACCCAGGCAGTTGGCCATGATGAAACGCCATCTCTAACTTTCCAAGACCCTTTTGAGTCGACAACTATGCCCGGTTCAGAACCAACTCTGACTGGAACTTGTTCTACGATCTGGCCTTGTCCAGTTCCATTTGCGATTCGTATACTGACTACGCCTACTTCTCCGGCAACAGCATCAGCTGGTGGATAAACTGTGATATTTATTGTAGCAAATTCACCAGGGGCAATCACGTCTCCACTGTTTGGTAGGCTAACATTCCAACCTTGACCTGCTTTAGTGAAATATGGAGTGTCAGGGAAATTTCCTCTCTGCTCAATAGTCAACTCAAGTTCGCCCCCATTAGGTGGAACTTCAAGTGAGGTATTTGATAGGTCGATACGCCATTCTGAAACCTGTATTATGTTGAGAGAGATATTTACAGCGTAATCGATTACAAAATCGCTAGATGATGTTTCTAGAGTTAGATTTACAGAAGTACCTGCCCAGGTATTTGCAGGTATATCGAAGGTAAGTGATAGAGTCTCACTCTCACCTACGTTTAATCTCGAAGAATTGATTGATTCAGCTGACCAAACCGAGTTGTCATTACCCGATCTTGTGATAGTGAACTCTGGTGTAATTGTTAGAAGGTCATCAGAGTTTCCAATATTTGTAATGTCAATCGTCAAATCCATCTCTTGTCTCGGCAGTACATCTAATTGGTATCCCTCTTGTACCTGTATGTCCCATCTGTGATCTGGTCTTGCTTCGATTGTGATATTTGCCTGATCAGAAATAGTCTCATCACCTGTACTTGCCCAATCAAATATCAGTCCGAATCTTTCTCTTGCAGGAATATCCTCAGGTATAGTCACCCAAACAGGTACCATACTAATTCCGCCAGGTCCTAATGTTCTACTAGGGTTTGCAATCTCAAAAGTAACATTGGGTGCTTGTGATAAATTGCCAGCTGTCGTCAATCCACTTAGGATAAATGTGTCTTCACCGTTACCAGGATTTTCTAATTTAAGAATTAACTTGGTCCTCTCGCTAACATTGAATACAGCCCCATCGTTTGGTGTGACTACCTCTGCTTGTGCTCTAAATACCTGCAATACGTGTAATGAAATTGCTAAATCAGTGTTATTCTGATTTTCCTCGGTCTGTTCAAAGAAGTGACGCATAGGGGGTGCATCGAAAGGTAAGTCTAGATGCAATTGTCCATTTTGTCCAGACATCTCCAATATTGTTCCATTTATCATCGAGTCCCCAGATGTGCTCCAATTCCATCCAACTTTCAACATTCCAGCGGCAGACATGTCCCACTTCAAAGTGGTACCAACATAATTTGCTTCAATATCCCAAGTTAGCCCCGTTGCCGGTATAGTACGAATATGAGGTACATCACTTGCACTATCGCTAGCAAAAATCGTAACTGAGAAGTCTTCACAAATTTCCTCAGAACCAGAACCAATGCAAAGAGTCATCACTGCTGATGTTGAATCACCAACTTGCTTAGAACTGGGTATGTCAACTTCTATTAGGTACTCTTGTTTTGTATTGGGTCCTAGCTCAATACCCCATTGTGTGTTACCATTGTAATCCACAACGGTAGTACTAGCGCTCCATGTGTTTGATGACCATTGCATCTCTGTTGTTTCTTGAGCATTACCAACATTTTCTACCATTAACCAAACATGAGCAACATCACCGGGTCTACCGTAACCGATTCCGGAAGGAAGACCACTAGCGCCTTGCAATGACAAACCTCTGGTCCTTTCAACTTCTAGAGGAAGTATTGTTGAGGTGTTTACAGTAAAATCTTGATCTAGAGTGAGTGTCATTGGAATTTGTGCGTCTTCCGAACCTACTGCATCCTGTGGGACGTAGAATTCGAATTGGATTATTTGGGGTGTGTCACGCTCAAGATTTAGAGATAAATCCCCTGAATCAATCGGCATGAATGTCCACCCTACTGGCAAACTTGAATCATCATAGCCCAGCGTCCAAGCTCCGTTACGACTGCCAGAACTTGTTACTGTGACATTGACAGTTTGTGTACTGCCAGGTAGCGCTCTGGATATCTCGCTAGGTGTTTGTATCTGTGCCACGTATGGAGCAAGAACAACAAGAGTCGTACTGTAGTTGTCATTGTCAGTTCGTGTTTGGGTCAAGTTTTCATTAACATCCAATAGTAGTTCTACTGTGTGTACTCCTAGTGTTGCCTCAACATCTACGCTGAATGTAATTGGTCCACCTTCTCCAGATGGAGAGACAGATTCAGCAATATTTACACGATGTCGCTTGATTTCTATACCATCTAACAATAATACTGCATCTACGGCTTCGTCCGTATCAACAATTCCGATATTCGAGTATTGGCCGGATATAGTCACCATTTCCCCAGGGTCTGGATCGGCAGGAGTAAATCCAATGCCACGACCATCTGCTAAGGGTGCAATATCGGGCTTTGCTTCACTAATTAGCATATCACCGACTAATATGTCTAGGTATCCATCTCCATCCATGTCTGCAACTGCAGGGGATGCCCATGTCCTGTGAGGGACGTTGATTGAAGAAGACCAGCCAGGTCCTATGTCTGCAGCGATACCGGTATTTCCATCAAATGCAAAAATTCTCTCTCCATAGGCAACCAATAATTCAGGTTCATCTTCTCCGTCTAAATCAATTGAAATTGGAGCTGAAATCGCAACTTCACCTTCGTTAGTGCTACTCCCACTTTGGAGAATCCGAGACCATTCTCTGAACGGAGGGTCAATCGTTATGTCGTGACATCCAGTAATTCCATCCCTATCTGTTGTTCCGATACCAGTGGAAAACCAGGTCACCCAGCATACCCGGTCGGTGATTCCATCCCCTGTCGTATCAACAGGAAGAGGCTCTGTGTCTGCATATCCATTCTTGGCACGGAATCTCCAAATTTCATCGGTACTGGTTAATTCCATACCGAGGTATTGTGCTCCCATTCCATCATCTGCTCCATTACTGTCGTGAGGTAACGTCAGAATCATTTCCGGGGCTGCATCATTATCCAGTTGTGTTACTACTGGGCCAGGTAGTCTAATTCTTGGCGTATCGTCATTACTATCTGTTCCTTGAACTGAGAATCTTTCCCAATCAAGTGAGCCAGTTGGACCATCGATTTGCCATATCCAAAAGTTTCCACTGTTTTCATCGACGGTGGTAAGAACAATTGAACCGCTATTGTCATCTAAAGCAGCGAATGCAGGGTCGGAAGGATGTGTCCCTCTGTCAAGTGCTACTCTCCAATTTTCTTCAGGAGTTTGTAGTCCTAATGGTAATGCTATCACAGTAGGCTCATCATTGGTTGTGTCTACCGCAGCAATGATTAGTTCAGGAGATCCATCGAGTGATAAATCCGCCAATAACGGCTGAGTGACTGATTCAGGAGAAGTCCATGTGTGAGCATTTTCTATACCAATTCGTAAATCTGCATCAGACCATGACCATAGTTTCTCATTTGAATGTCCAGAAACAGTCCATCCTGATTCATCACAACTAATCTCTGGCGACCATAAGTCAACTTCCAAAGAACTATCTGAGTCATATACAATTGCAATTTCCTGTTTAGAATCACCGTCAACATCAATGATAACTGGTGTTGAACGGACAATGTCGACATTTCCTAAGGTTACTTCCCATGCGATTTTTGCAGTGTCTCCCTCAATAATCGCTAATCTCCTTTCTGTGTTTTCGGTGTAAGTCATTACAGCAAAGAGGTGATTTTCTCCACATCTTTCCTTTGCTCCTTCAGGAGAGGTAATTGAACCAGAAAAGTCTGCTATTGCAACACCGTAGCCATCGGCTCCGTTTCCAGAATCAAAAGCAACCCAGTTGATTCCTGGCGTTTCTATCGTTTGTAGTCCGCTAGCGCCGTGCTCCGGTAAAGTACGGCTGTGCCCAGGATCTCTACCATACTGGGCCCAAGGCTGAGAAAAAGGGTCCCATGTTCCAATTTCTTCGTCGTCATCGGCGAGAGTAGGCATTGGAATGACAATTGTTGATGCAAGCAAAATGACTAGCATCAAAATAGCTCTTGATTGCTTGCGCATTCGCTTCACCCATTATTAGTGGGGCATCCGGGGTAGTTAGGGCTTTGGGCCCTACGGGCCCATGAGAAATGGAAAAATTAAGTATATTTCTTTGACCGTTTTTGGGAAAATGTATCTGTAACCCTTCGTTTTGCAGGGGGTATCATTCAAATAGGGGCCGCTGGTGGCTTGGATGACTTCGGTCACACTTCTCTCCCGAGGCACAGCCAGTGAAGGACGGATGAGGCGAACACCTCAAACGTCCTACGGTGGTGAATTGGGCGAGGAAAATGAGGTGAAAAAATGTACAAAGTTGTCACTAAAGAGGATACCATTCGTATTCCTGCGGAATACATACGTAAGGACAAGTCACTGAACGAGCACATTGATCGTTTAGCAGCATCTGCCTTCGAAGGAAGATTCGATGACGATAACCGCTTCGTTCTGGTTACATCAAACCATGAACCAATGGATCGTGGGCGAATCATTCACGGTGATGGTGCAATTTACCAGAGAGTTCGTTTTGACGCTGTTTTGTTTTGCATTGAAGACTATGAGGTCGTTGAAGGAGCAGTTTCTGAAGTAAACGACTTCGGTGCTTTCGTCAGAATTGGACCAATGGAAGCTCTACTACACAAGTCTCAGATTATGGAAGACCACGTAGATATCAACGCAGGAATGGGCCTCTTAGAGGGTCGTCAAAGCGGAAGAAAACTTGGAGTTGGAAGTTCAGTTCGTGCTAGAATCGTTTCTCTATCACCAGATACAAGTGACCCACGTCGCTCGAAGATTGGTTTGACTTGCAAGCAAACAGGACTTGGTAGTCACGAATGGATCCATGAGGACCAAAACTGAAAAAGGAGTTGATTATTATGCCTAAGAATCCCTTTGCATGCAGCGAATGTCATTTAATCTTATCAGATGGAGTAGACCAGTGCAATATTTGCCCTTCTGCTCCAGTTTCATCTGACTGGACAGGATATGTGGTTGTAATTGACCCATCCCGTTCAGAAATCGCAAACCGCCTCAACATTGAGGCGCCTGGAAAATACGCACTCAAGGTAAACATCCGTCGATGAAGGAGGAATAAATATGGAAATTATTGACCGAAAGGAAAACCCACTATTGAACAGAGTAGAAATTGAATTCCGTTGGAACCATGAAGGTTCTCCAACACCTTCACGCACTGATATGCTTAATGGCATTGCATCACTTGAACCAGGTTCTAACAGAGATTTGATTGTAATAAAGGACGTCAATACCAGATTCGGAATTGGATCAACAACTGGCCTAGGTTTAGTTTATGCTGACAAGGAATCGATGAAGGTAGAACCTAGTTACATGCACGAAAGGTATGCAGAAATGCGAGCTGCAGCACCGGCAACCGAAGAAGCGCCAGCAGAATCTAGCGATGTATCTGGAGGTGAGGAGTGATGTCTGACGGTCCAAACCCTAGTGCAAAATGGTCAAAGTATTCCGTTGAAGATGGAAACTTGGTACGAAAGGCAGAATTCTGTCCTACCTGTGGACCTGGTGTTTTCCTTGCTATACACGCAGATCGCAAGTCATGCGGTCGCTGTGGATATACTGAGAAAATCGAGTGATTCTCAATTCGAGTTTGCCATGTGATGGCTAAATATCCCTTGGTTATCTAGTACCATCCATGATTCATCTTTCTTGATTAGTTGTACAGCCAGGTCTGCTCGTATTACTGAATCACCTCGTAGCATTACATCTTCTCTCCAAGAAATAATTCTCCAATCTTGTTCATCATAAACAGCATCTTGAATTGTTCCACGAAGTTTACGTGCAACGGTTATGTTGCCATCGACAAACTCCCATGCCCAACCGTCTTTGGATGAAAGTAGGAATTTATTTCCATGGTTGAAAACTTCTTCAAGATCACATTCAACATCGAGTTTTTGTTCCGAAATAATCTCTCCAGTATCTAGAGAAATTTCTCGATAATCGCCTCCCCTACTCCAAACTACTGCATAATCATCGACAATTGATATTGCAGTGACGTCATTAGATCTTGGTGGGGATTTCATGTCTTCTTCGAATAATGGTAGTCTCCATATTTCGTTATCAGAGGAATCGATGCAATATATCCCTCTTGACCACAGTGCAAAAATAATCTTGTCACCATTTGATGTTAATGCCAATGGCTCAGCATCCACAATGTGGCACCATTCTGAACTTGCCACCATTGCTGTGTTTCGACTTAGTCGCAAATCCGCCTTTGAAACACCATTTTCTAATTTTTCAGTGAGTGGTAGTAATGCCATTCTGGCTAGTCGTAATTCATGATCTACCCATGTTGCAACAAGTCCCCTGTCACAAATTGCTGCGTGAGATATTTCACAAGGAAACGGTGTTGCTCGATAATCGTCAATTGTAATTCCGCCATCTACATCGATTACAACTTCGCGTCCTTCGAACTGGAAAATCTTCCAAGGCGCGCTGTCCATGTCATCCCGAGAAGGGTTAGGATTGTAACAATTCCTTCAAAAATCATCATCCTTACGGCTCTACATGGTCAGCCTGATTGTGGTCTCTGGGGGAGATATTGCTTCAACCAATCAAGCTGAGGAACTTTTGAAGATGTGTAATTGGACTGAATTGGACTTAGTTGAAGGGCTACCTGCATACTCTTTCATGCATGCTAGGATGTGGTGGATGAAAGATGGATGCTTATGGGAGAATGATCTCGATAAGAGGTGGGAGGAAGAAACAGGAGAAATACCAACTGAGATAATCTTCCCATCAAGACATTCAGCAGCAAGTGGCAACCCGTCTTTGACACTTCACCCGATTGGTACAATGCAAGTGCCGCATGATAGTACTCCACAATATGGCGGTAAGGCTGCTGATTGTCCACCTCCAAACCCAAGAATCGCTGCTTGGTGGCGAGAACTGAATAAAGTTGCAAGTGATTTAGATGATTTTGATTTGTCACTAGAAACGACTCATCACGGGCCGTGGGTAGAAACACCATCCTTGTTTATTGAAATTGGTTCAACTGAAGCCACTTGGGGACATGAAGGTGCGGCCACATTACTTGCAGGAATCATTTATCGCGGTCTAGGTTTAGATGGTGGCGATGGATTAGGAAATTGGTCAGGTAATGGTCGTGTTGTAATTACCTTAGGAGGAGGGCATTATGCTCCACGTGGTAATTTTCTAGCCATGCATGAAGACGTTTGGATTGGTCATATGCTGGCAACTTATGCACTTCCGTTTGAGAAAGATGATGATGGCACAATTTCTGGTATGTGGGAAAATAGTCTTCGAAAAGCAATAGATTCTACCAAAATAGCATACCCTGATGGAGAGATAGTTTGCAGTATGGACAAAAAGGCATTCAAGGGTTGGCAACGCCAAGCAATTAGGGATTTATTGGAAGAATTAGATGTACCTCTGTTGAAGAGGTCAGAAATCATAGGATGAAAACGGTCAAGAATCGTCTTCTCTGCCGCTCATACATGGTCGGGTGGTTCTCACGTATGGTGGTCGCGATGACTATACGAATGCCACGTTGGTTTGTTGGCTGGGTGAGTCGCAGATATGTCGCAGGGCCGAAACTCGAAGATGCAGTCAAAGTGATGAGCCGGCTTTCTAAGGAAGGCGCTTGTTTCACTATCGATGTCTTAGGTGAAGAAATCAAATCCATGGAGGAAGCCAGTTTCTTCCTTGAAGAATACAAAAGAGTAGTTAACGCAATTATCGATAACAATCTAGATTCTAACCTTTCGATTAAGCCGACAGCATTTGGACTGCTTTTGGATAAAGAAAAAGGCATGGAGAATATTGAAACTCTGGTTCGAATGGCTAACGGGCATGATATGTTTGTACGATTAGATATGGAAGATCACAGGGTTACTGATGATACAATACAGGTAATGCTCGATATGCATGAAAAAGGACTTACCAATGTAGGAGTTGTCCTACAAGGTAGATTATTCAGAACATTGGATGACATCCAAAAAATCGCAAGTGAACTTGGGCCGAATGCAGATTATCGAATTTGCAAAGGGATTTATCTTGAGCCAGAAGATATTGCACATACCGATCGCCAACCCATTATTCAAGCAACAAATGAATGCATAGATGCCATGCTTGATTCTGGTGCATATGTTGGGATTGCTAGCCATGACCACCCAGTGATCAATCACACTCTAGAGGCTTTGAAAAAGAGAGGTATGACTCCTGGTGAAAGTGACCCAAGAGAAAATGCAGGTCAGCCAAGAAAACAAAAAGGTCCGGGATATGAATTCCAAATGTTACTGGGTGTAAGAGGTCCTCTTAGGAGAAAGCTGTGCTCACAAGGTCACAGAACTCGTGTCTACATCCCGTATGGTGAGAAGTGGTACGAGTATTCAATACGTAGGCTCAAGGAAAATCCAACAATTGGAACTCAAGTTGCTAAGGCGTTCTTGATGCCATGGACAAACCGTCCATGATCAATTTCGTTTCTTCTTCTGCCTTCGTCCAGCTCGCTGTTGTTTTGGCTTACCGGATTTTTCCGCATCTGGAACAGTAGGGTTAGGATTATGGCCGAGTCGTCCTTCCTTCCAGGCTTGACGTCTTTCTCGTGGAGTATAAGGGATATTTTCCTCTGGCCTGGGAGGTTCATGCAAATATATTCTCTTGATGTCATGTGCTGGGACTCTACCCGACATTGTACGACCAGTGCCGGTGTGGATTGCACGAATTTTCCACTTTGAACCACCATGTTCCATTATGGAACCCGCTTTGTACGTTTTTTCTCTTTCAACGAAAATTGATTCACTATCTGAGAATTCACCACGTGTAAGAGTCAGCCTAACCATTACAACGTCAGACCTCACTGCGTTTGCTCTTCCTACTTTTGTGGCGACCAATTTGTTTCGCTTGTTACCAGTTCGGGTTTCGAGGCGATTGATTTCCCAACTAGCATCATCGTGTTCAAAAATATCTCCGACATGTAACTCCTCATCATCATCGACTTCAATTTCTGTAAGTCTTGTATGAGCTCCTTCGCTGAGTAAAAACGGTATGAGAAGCGCTTTTGGTGGGCGCAATTCTACGGTGTGGATGTGTCCGCACTCTTCGCACTTAAGGAGGTAATTTTTCCCTTCTCCAGCCTTTCTCTCTTTGAGAATTTCATGGCCACAGAACTCACCACATCCTGGACAATCAGTGACATTTTCGACTAATTCTTCATCGACAGATTGGTCTTCCATGGCTAATCCTCCCTATTTGCCGGCCATGCCGGTCACCTTTGAGTCTGTCGGCATATGCGAAGGCTTGTGAACTGGTGATGTAACGACCGACCATGCGCGAGGAGGTGTTGGCCGCAGTCTTAGCGGCAGACAAGGAGTTGTCTCGTGATGAGCCAGAGGTTGCTGCAAATATTGGTAAGCAACTAGAGCATATGGGGCTTACTACTTGGTCAATATCGGTCCGTAGAAGAATTAGGGATGCAATCGCTAGGCTGGAGCCAAAGCACATCATACAAACAGGTTCAGGAATTGGTCATCTTTCAGCGTGGATTCTCGACCACTTTGAGGGCAGCGATGGTTTGGAAAATTTCCAAATTGTCGAAGAAGGAAATAGATTCGCAGTAATTTTGACCCGTCTTTGCCAGAGGTATGATTCGGTTCCAACTAGTATCAAAGTTGGAGCACCTTCCTTGTTAACCAGTGAATTGAAAGCTTGGCAAATCTCCAAAATAGGAGATGCTCCACTCCTTGAATCTGCTGACGCAATAATTGTCGATGCACCGCTAGAAAGATTGGCAGATGATATCTCTTGTATGCTTCCATTGCTAAATCAGAATGGAGTGCTTTTCACTACCGAGCCAGATCCACCTGTTGGTGACAGAGAAGAAGATGATAGTGAAGTTGTGGCTTTCAATAAATGGATGGACTTGATAAGAGATACAAATGATACTCATCATTTGGCATTTGCACCATTATTTGGTGGGACAATCGTAGCGTGGTTGCCTAAGCAGTAGGCTGTGCAGCATCGATTAGTTTTTCCATTTGCAATAGACCATATCCATAATGGTCATCGTGATTTTCTTGACCACTTTTCTTTTTCGAGGAATCTGCAATCCATTGTTTTAGATCATCTAGCATGTCGGTTCCCCCATCTTTCAATTCTGGATATTCTTCAAACATCAATGCGACTGCTGCAGTAACATAGACTGTAGCGGC